>DRLW01000659.1 GCA_011375275.1 Bacteroidota bacterium | reverse complement strand
TGTCATCATCGCGGCGTTTTCTCTCGATGGAGCGAAAAAATGCAGCGGACTCGATGTGTACAATTACGACGCTGCCATGCTCACGGCATTTCTCGGCAACGACTTTGAGCTGAAGCAAGCTTTTGACTACGTTTACCACCAGCCTTCCGGGGCAGCACGTCCCTTTATTTACACTCTTTTCCGCAGACTGCGCTGAGGCTCCTGCAAGCCGGGCACCACCGGCGCATCCAGGGCGATTTCCTGCTGATCGCGCAAAAAACCTTGATCCTGTGCTGTAAAACAATTATCATATATGCTTTGTTTTTGCAATACGCCCGTACCAGCACCATCTGCAGATTCACAGCCGGGCATCTCAGGGAGTTTCAAGCCGTGAGACCTTTTCAGCGTCCATCCTGACTGCGGTTTTGCCGTATCGATTCCACAACCGTCAATTTCACGAAGAAAGCGCCATGACTCACACAGAATATACAGAAGAGAATATACGCTCGCTCGACTGGAAGGAACACATCCGTCTGCGTCCGGGAATGTACATCGGCAAGCTCGGCGATGGCTCGGCGCCGGACGATGGCATCTATGTGCTCATCAAGGAAATCATCGACAACTGCATCGATGAGCACGTTATGGGCTTCGGGCGGACGATCGACATCCGCATCAAAGACAAGCAGGTGACCGTTCGGGACTATGGCCGCGGCATCCCCCTCGGCAAAATCTACGACTGCGTGGCACGCATCAACACCGGCGGAAAGTATGACTCGAAAGCGTTTAAAAAATCAGTCGGGCTCAACGGTGTCGGAACCAAGGCGGTCAACGCGCTGTCGAGCTATTTCCGCGTCCAGTCTGTACGCGACGGCAAGACGAAAATCCTCGAATTCAAACGCGGTGAGCTGGAAAAAGAGTCCAAAATGCAAAAAAGCAGCGACCGCAACGGGACCGGTGTCACCTTCATCCCGGACGAAGAGATCTTCCGCAGCTATCACTTCATCCCGGAATACATCGAGACGCAACTGTGGAACTACGCCTACCTGAACGCCGGATTGACCATCAATTTCAATGGCAAAAAGTTTTATTCAAAAAACGGCCTGCTCGACCTGCTGGCGCGCAAAGCTGACCCAGAAAGCATGCGCTACCCGATCATCCATCTCAAAGGCGAGGATATCGAAATCGCGCTGACGCACGGCAACCAGTACGGCGAGGAGTATTATTCCTTTGTCAACGGCCAGCACACCACACAAGGCGGCACGCACCTGGCGGCTTTTCGCGAGGCTGTGGTCAAAACCGTGCGCGATTTTTTCAAAAAAGAGTTCGACGCCGCAGATGTGCGCGCTTCGATCATCGGTGCGATCAGCGTGCGTGTGCAGGAGCCGGTTTTCGAGTCACAGACCAAAACCAAGCTCGGCTCGCAAAACATGGCGCCGGACGGCCCGGCGGTGCGGACGTTCATCAACGATTTCGTGCGCAAATCCCTGGACGACTATCTGCACAAGCACCCGGAAACCGCTGATGCCATGCTCAAGCGCATTCTGCAATCTGAAAAAGAGCGCAAAGAGATGGCCGGCATCCGCAAACTGGCCAACCAGCGCGCCAAGAAAGCCAATCTGCACAACAAAAAACTGCGCGATTGCCGCGTGCACTACACTGACGAGAAAAATCCAAAGCACCTCGCTTCCACCCTGTTCATCACCGAGGGTGACTCGGCCAGCGGCTCGCTGACCAAGGCGCGGGATGTCGAGACTCAGGCCGTGTTCAGCCTGCGCGGCAAGCCGCTGAACACGTTCGGACTGACGAAAAAAATCGTCTATGAAAACGAAGAGTTCAATCTGCTGCAGCACGCGCTCAACATCGAGGACGGCATCGAAAACCTGCGCTACAACCAGGTCGTCATCGCTACCGACGCCGATGTTGACGGCATGCACATCCGCCTGTTGCTGCTGACCTTTTTCCTGCAGTTTTTCCCGGACCTGGTGCGCAACGGGCATCTGTACATTCTCGAAACCCCGCTCTTCCGCGTGCGCAACAAGAAGGAGACGATTTACTGCTACAACGAGGAGGAAAAGCAGGCGGCCATGGAAAAGCTGGGCAAAAACTGCGAGATCACCCGCTTCAAGGGGCTGGGGGAAATTTCACCGGGCGAGTTCGGCCGCTTCATCAGCGAGGATATCCGGCTCGAACCGGTGATCCTCGAGGAAGGCACCTCGATCAAAAAAATCCTGACCTATTACATGGGCAAAAACACGCCCTCTCGCCAGCAATTTATCATCGAAAATCTGCGTTTTGAAAAGGATATGCTGGAAAACGGCGTGGCAGCCGCGGGGTGATAAAAAGTCAGCCTGACCAAAACAAAAACATAGGAATCAGCAACTCTTTGATTACGATCGCATGCTTAAACGGATAAAAATTTCGGGCTACAAGTCTCTGAAGGATGTTGAGGTCGTCCTGACTCCTCTCACCGTCCTCATCGGTGCCAACGCATCCGGAAAGAGTAATTTTCTCGATGCATTACAGCTTTTATCAAAAACCGCCACAGCCCGGACCCTGAAGGAAGCCTTTTCTCCACCGTATCGGGGAAAACCGATTGAATCCTTCACATTTGCGGATTCCGGCCTTGAAGGCATGCTCAAAAAAAAATCACACCGTTTTTCTATCGAGATAGATGTTGAACTTTCGCCTAGTGTTATCGAAGCAGTTAACAGGCAAATTATGGAGATGCGGGGGCACCCCCGTCGCGGCAACGATCACACCTCTGAAAATGGCAGTTCAAAAAGTAAAGTTGCCATAGTTCGTGAAACGGCCTTACGATATCGTCTCGAAATCGAAATCTTACCGCAAAGCGGCTTTCTTCGTATCGCGGATGAATATCTTGCTGCACTCAACAGCAAAGGTGAGCCGGCAAAAAACCGGCAACCATTTCTATCCAGAAAGAACGACAAACTTCACCTGCGTATGGAAGGTCAGGCGCACCCAACGTACCATGATCTTTTCCTAGATCATACGATACTCTCGTTGCCACACTATCCACCACACTATCCGCACTTACCCGCCATGCGCAAAGAACTGGAAAGCTGGTTATTCTTTTACTTTGAACCTAGAGAACGGATGCGCGAGGCAAACTCCGTCAAAGAAGTCCGTCATATCGGCTTGATGGGTGAAGAGCTGGCAGCATTTTTAAACAC
>DRLW01000658.1 GCA_011375275.1 Bacteroidota bacterium | reverse complement strand
CGCACGGCGGAAGCAGGTGGTCAACCAGGCTGTGCTGCAGCGCATCGCAGACAAAACAAACCTGCGCATCGATTTCGGCGGCGGCATCCACAGCCGTGATGATCTACAGAAGGCATTTGATCATGGCGCAGCGCAGGTGACCCTCGGCAGTATCGCTGTGAAAGAGCCGGAGACAGCCCGGACGTGGCTGCAGGAGTACGGCCCGGACCGGCTGATTCTGGGCGCAGATTTCCGTGGCGACACCATCGCCATTCACGCCTGGCAGGAGCAGACCGCACTCACGCTTTCGGCATTTGTCACCCGGTTCAGCGAAATGGGTTTCCGCGAAATGATCTGCACCGATATCGCCCGCGACGGCAACTTTTCCGGTCCGGCGTTGCAGCGCTATATCGTCCTGAAAACTGAATTTCCGCACATGCGCCTGATCGCCAGCGGCGGCGTTGCCGGCATCGATGATGTGCGCCGCCTCGATGCAGCCGGGATCGACGGCGTCATCATTGGTAAGGCCCTGCTGGAAGGCCGCATCACCCTGGAAGAACTGGAGCCATTTTTATGCTGACCAAACGCATCATCCCCTGCCTGGATATCAAAGACGGGCAGACGGTCAAGGGGGTAAATTTCATCAATCTGCGCCAGGCCGGGGACCCGGTGGAGCTTGGGGCGCGCTACGCCCGCGAGGGCGCGGATGAGCTGGTTTTTCTCGATATCACAGCCACGGTTGAGAAGCGCCAGACGCTCATCGCGCTGGTGGAGCGTATCGCGGCGAGGCTGGACATTCCGTTTACCGTCGGCGGCGGTGTGCGCTCGGTCGAGGATGTCGGCGTACTGCTGGCTGCCGGAGCGGACAAAGTTGCGGTAAACTCTGCTGCAGTGCACAAACCCGAGCTGGTCGATGCCATCGCGCGGGAGTACGGCAGCCAGTGCCTGGTGCTGGCCATCGATGCGCGGCGTACAGATACGGGCTGGCGGGTGTTCATCCACGGCGGGCGTACGGCCACGGAGCGAGATGCGCTAAAGTGGGGCCGGGAGGTGGTGGCGCGCGGCGCCGGAGAAATTCTGCTGACCTCCATGGATCACGACGGCACCAAACAGGGCTTTGCCATCGAACTGACCCGGCGTTTCGCCGAAGCCCTGCCGGTGCCGGTGATTGCCTCGGGCGGCGCTGGCACAATGCAGCATTTTGTCGACATTTTTACCGAGGGCAAGGCTGATGCTGCACTTGCGGCCAGCCTGTTTCATTTTCGTGAGCTGGAAATTCCCGCTCTGAAGGACTATTTGCATGAAAACAATATCGAGGTGAGACGATGAAACCGGATTTTGCCAAAGGCGATGGCCTGTTGCCGGCGATCGTGCAGGACAGCCGCACGCGCCAGGTGCTGATGCTCGGTTACATGAACGAAGAAGCCCTGCGCCGCACCCGTGAGGAAAAGCGCGTGACGTTTTACAGCCGCAGCAAAAAACGCCTGTGGACCAAGGGCGAAACCTCCGGCAATGTGCTGCTGCTGGACGACATCCTGCTCGACTGCGACGGCGACGCCCTGCTGATCCGGGCCACGCCCACCGGGCCGGTCTGCCACAACGGCAGCGATACGTGCTGGAATGAGAGCAATGCGGCTCGCGATGATTTTTTACACGAACTGCAGGAGATCATTCGCGATCGCCGCGATAACCCGCAGGAAGGATCGTACACAGCCAGCCTGTTTCGCAAAGGCATGGGTGAGATGGCACGCAAGGTAGGCGAGGAAGCGACGGAATGCATCGTGGAGGCGTTGAGCGGAGATCGCACGCGGTTTGGCGAAGAAGCAGCGGATTTGCTGTTCCATTTTCTGGTGCTGCTGCGCGGCATGGAGTTCGAGCTCGATGAACTGCTCGGCATCCTCCGGCGCCGCCACACCCGCGTGTCAAAATAAACTTGTATCCCTCTCGCAGCACCGCTCCTGCGGTTCTGCGCCGCTTTTCTGCGCTCCCGCGCCATAGCACTCCCCCGGTGGATGTCCGCGGCGCATCCTTTTTGCCGCTGGAGCGGCACACTTGCGTTCCTCCGCAGGAGAGCGGTGGTGGAATAAGATGATTCGCCTCTCGCAGCACCGCTCCTGCGGTTCTGCGCTGCTTTTCGGCGCTCCAGCGCCATAGCACTCCCCCGGTGGATGTCCGCGACTCATCCTTTTGCCGCTGGAGCGGCACACTTGCGTTCCACCGCAGGAGCGGTGGAATAAGATGATTCGCCTCTCGCAGCACCGCTCCTGCTGTGCTGCGCTGCTTTTCGGCGCTCCCGCGCCATAGCACTCCCCCCGGTGGATGTCCGCGACTCATCCTTTTGCCGCTGGAGCGGCACACTTGCGTTCCACCGCCGGAGCGGTGGAACGAGAGGAGGCGATTCACTCTTTTTTCGGCAGGAACGACAAGATCAATCCGCGCAGGGAAAAGATGAACAGAGCAAACAGCACGTGCGAGAGGGTGAACGCCTGCGGCAGAAAATTGCGATAGAGAAGATTCCAGAAAAACAGGCTGAGGACAACCCACTGGATTTGCACGAAGTGGCGTTGCAGCACGGCAGGAAAGTTGCGCCTGCTCAGATAAACCGTGTACCAGCGGACGAAAAGATCCGTGCCGCTGATCAGCAACACGCCCCCGATGAGCATCAGAAACAGATTTTCTCCCATGGGAAGTCCTCTTTTCTCCTGTGCATGATTTGCTTTTGACGGCACGGGATCGCACCGAATTTATAGTCAGCAAAAATGTGCGAATACACCCGGTCAAGAGACCGCGCGTGGAACGGTCAGGTCGAGCATCGTGCGCAGCCCCGGGACTGCAGTGTGGATGCGGGCTGCGGTATTGACCAGTGCGGCGACCGTGGCGGTATCCCCGAAAATACCGCCATCGATGCGCATGCTCAGCGGCGGCGTGCCTTCGATGAAGACGCTGTCATGCGGGTCTCTGGCGTCGAGGTACATCTTCAGGTCCAGGTCGATAACAGTTTTGCCGCCGATCGTGGCCGTGCAGGTGTGGTGGATGCCGGCGACCTGCCCGGGGCGGACGTGAAAATAATCGGTGTGAATGTCCTTCTCAGCCAGGATCGGCTCCAGCTTTTCTTCGACCGCATCCGGTTTCCAGTCCAGTCCCGCAGCCACGGCCAGCAGGGATTCCACCAGTCCGATGTGGCCGATACCACCGCGCGCTGCCAGCTCGCGGAATTCCGCCTCGCTCATACCGGCACCGACTTTTTTCTGCAGCGGCTGGCGGCGCTCACTGGCGTTGGAAACGCGTTCGATACGCACACTTTTCACCTCGGTGCACACACCGGTCAGGGTCAGCGGCAGGATGTCCATGGCAAAACCGGGGTTCACACCAGTGCCGACGACAGCGACGTTGTGCCGCCGGGCTGCCGCGTCGATGCGCGCTGAAAAATCAGCGTCGCGCTCGAAAGGATAGAGCAGCTCCTCGGTGGAGGAAACGACATGCGCCCCGGCTCTGATGCAGGTGAGCAGTTGGTCTTCAACTTTATCGAGAAAAGAGCTGGTCGTGTGCAGGACGACATCAGGCTTGAGCTCGTGCAGCAGGGCATCTGCATCGCCGGAAACAGGCCTGCCGAGGGTTTTTCCCAGTCCGCACACCTCGCCAAGATCACGCCCGGCTTTGTCCGGATCGATATCGATGCCTCCGACTAATTCAAAACGGTTTTTTTTATCGATGACTTTGGCGGTCTCGATGCCGATCGGGCCGAGACCGAACTGTACGACGCGAATTTTTTTTTCCATGTTGTACCTCGCTTTCATATCACTTGAGTCTGCACAATTTCATCGTATTCCGGATTTATGGATATTCTGATCCTCCTCTCAGACATAGCGCTGAGGCGTGGATAAATCGGGTTACAGCATATACAGGTATGGTTTGATGGCGCCGGGGAGTCTGTGCCGGATGAGCCGCAGAATGCAATATACAGGAATTCTGTAAAAAAACACGGAAAAAGTTGGCCGGTGCGTACGCTGCCTGGCCGGCAGCAGATGAGTACGTGCGGTGCAGGGATGTGGTTGGATTGGACGGGAAGCTGTTACTTCTGGATTTGTACGATCTGTCTCTGCGGGCGGGATGGTTGCAGCTCTTTGGCGCTGCATGCGCTACAGTCGCGGGCTGCCCCATCTTCGATGCCGCGGAAGAGTTTGCGCACGAGAAAATACACAGCCCAGGCGACGATGGCAAATGCGATCCATTCCTGTAGGGAAAACATGATTTTACTCCTTCAATTTATCGTGAGCCTGAAAATTCATAAATCCGGAAATATGGCCCGGTTACCGCTCCCTCAGCAGCGTGCTCTATGGTTCGTACCGCGCTTCGAAAGAACCGTGCTGCAGGGTTTTGATCTGCTCGGCGATCCACCGGGTAATCGCCGGATGCGGGATGAGTCCCCGGCCGTCGGCGACGTAATCGAGACCTTCGAGCACGCGTTTGTAAGGCCCGAAACCGTGTACCCTGAAGGGAATGACGATCGCCGTGCCGCCGTTTTTGCTCGCCTGCTCTACAAATTCACGAATCTGAAGTTCGGCCTGCTCGCGTTTTTCCGGCCAGTCTTCCCGCAGGGTCATGACCCGGACGCGCCGGAACGGGAGCGAGTCGCGTATGGCCTCTGCCCGGGCGTCAATATGGGCGATCCACCGCTCATTTTCCGCGTCGTCTCCGGGGCCGTGTGCGAGAATCAGGACATCCTCGTGCTCGGGGTCGCGGCT
>DRLW01000657.1 GCA_011375275.1 Bacteroidota bacterium | reverse complement strand
ACGACCTGCTTTTTCAGCTCCGGGTCTGATCCGGGCAACAGGCCGAGGACATTGGCTGTTTTCAGTTTGCGCACGCGGTTTTTCATGGTGAAACTGAGTTTGACGCCGAGGGGTACGGGTTTAAACGAGCGTTTCTCAGCTGTCCGCATGAGTTTTTCAAGGTCCTGTCCCGCGAAAGCCGCCAGTTTTTTGCTGGCTTCGTAGCTGGTCCAGGCTTTCAACGGCATATTCTGCTCGCCCCGTGCAGGCAGCTCAAACTGCTCACCGGTCCACGAGCTCTGTACAACCTGAAAAGGATATCCGGCTGAAGGCGTGGTGTGGATGATAATCGCACCGGCTGCTCCCATTTTTTCAGCCATCTCGTATTTGTATTTCCAGCGACCATAGTAGAGACGCTTATTGCCGGCAAAAAATTTCTCATCATCACCTGCAGGGTCGTTATTCATCATCAGCAGGATTTTGCCGCGCAGGTCTGCTCCTTTATAGTCATCCCAGTCGTACTCCGGCGCCACTATGCCATAGCCGACGAAGACGATCTCAGCATCTTTGACTGAGGCCTGTGCTCGCTGAACACCGGAAAAAGCGATATAATCATCCCAGTCACGCAATTGCAGACTCTTGCCGGCCTTGCGCAAGTTCATGGTTTTGGGGACCTCGCTGGTCAGGCCGATGATATCGAACTCCTGGAACCAACTGCCATTTTCAGCACCAGGCTGCAACCCGAGGGTTTTGAATTCAGTAGCGATGTACTTTTGTGCCAGGGCATCACCGCGGGTTGCCGGTGCGCGGCCTTCGAGAAGATCGTCGGAGAGGAAGGCGATGTGGCCTCGTATTATATCCTCAGTAATCGTGGCGGCGGCCGCCTTTTCTGATGGCGTCAGAGTCAGGTCGGTCTGGGCGAGGAGAGCAGCGGGAAGGGCCAGTAGCAAGAATATTTTTTTCATACAAACATGTCCTTTGAAAAAATCCATAAATGAGTGCCGGGTTTTCTGCCAGCCGTACGCGAAGCCCACAAGGATGGCGACCATGGATGCGTCACTACCCATTATTCAGCAAAAAAGCGTACAGGCGTAGGGAAAATACCACAGCAAATTAACATTTTCAGGTAGAGTTGCAAGGGATAAAAAACGGTTATTCCGCCTGATCAGCCGGCCAGAGGACCGGCAGAAAGCGATGCATGCAGGTGATGGCGATCGGTGTCGTTCCGAGCAGCTCTCCGTCCGGGCTGAGCAACCGCGGCGTGTCAGTGGTGATGGTCAGACTTTTTGCAGTGAAGGTCTCCACTTCCGGCATATCTACGTGGCTGCCGTCAAAAATTTTGGGGAAAGCACGCAGCAGCTTCAGGCGTGGCATGGAGGCGAGAATGGTGATATCGAGCAGTCCGTCATCACTCTTTGCCTGCGGTGCGATGAGGAAGTTTGAGGTATAGCGCGTGTTCGAGATTTCGATGAACAGGTTTTCGCGTTCGAGGCTGCGGCCGTCGTACTCGATACGCGCGATGTTTGTTCGCATGCCGGCCACGCGGTGGAGCACGCCAAAGGTATAGGACACATTGCCGAGAAATTTCACCTTCAATGCCGTCTGCGCGATATCGGTCACCAGCCCGAGGCCGAGGATGTTGTGGAAATACTGACTCGTCCCGTTGCAGTCAAAACGGGCGACATCGACCTTGCGGACAAAACCGGAGCAGATGATATCGACAGCCCGGCGCCAGTCTTTCTTGTCGAGCTGCATGTCCCGCACAAAGGCATTGCCCGTGCCAACAGGCAAAATACCCACCGGTGGTCTGGAAACAGAAGAATTGGGAAAATATCCATTGATCACTTCGAACAGAGTGCCGTCTCCTCCAGCGGCGACCACGGCATCGTAAACAGAGAGATCGAGATCGCGCACCAGCTCGGTTGCGTGCCCGCGGTACTCTGTCAGCAGCACATCCACTTCAGCGGACGTATGCGCAGAAAAGGCCTGTAAAACTTTTGGCAGCAGCTTGCGCGCCCGCCCGAAGCCGGCGCTGGGGTTGTAAATCAGCACGATGCGCATCGTTTTCTCCCTACGGTCATGCCATGTCCCATCGTACACCTAAACTGAGCGATTTATTATTTGGAATTTGGAACAAAAAAGCTGTTTGAATGGATTGATAAATTCAATTATCGAAATCCGCTGTCAGGTTATCGTGGATGTTTTTAATCTCTATCTGGCCGCATCGTGGCATACCCTTTTGGGTTGCACTGTAATTGTGATGTCATCAGACTCTGGTTATCCACTTAACTCAGCACGGTTGCATCTTTTCAATCAGACAACATGACAACAGCACGTGCCTGCACCAGAGCTGTCATTCCGGTTTCCCCGCAGGGGAAGACCGGAATCTCCCTGACTCAGGCACGTGCCAGAAAAGATGAGACCCCGGCACTGCGCTTCGCCTGGCTGGAATGACACATGCCGGTATCTGAGCCGGGCCTGGTTTGCTGAGTTAACTGGATACCCTGATGTAAAATAAAAGCCCATGCAAAGAAAAAAACTATTAAACTGGCTGTTCCCCGCCATCCGCCCCCCGGCGCCGGCGGAAAGCAGCAGCCTGCTGGGAGAAGCAGATATTTTTGCTCAGCTCGAGGCCAAAGAAGGATCGGCCCTGTTCCTGGGCAAATTCAGCATCCAGCAAATTCAGGCGGCCCTGCAGCGCAGCAGCATCATCGATGCACTGAGGGCACGTGGTATCGCCGACTGCCTGATCTGCATCGAGCCCATCGACGAGTTCAACCAGGCGTTGCGCATCTATAATACTGTTCAGCAGCCGGAGAGGCTGATCGCGGAGATGCGCCTGCGGGAGGTCGTTTTCATACCGCAGAAACTCTATCCGGATTGTGAGATGAGCAGCGAATTCCCGATGCTGTCCATCGATTGGCTGATGATGCAAAACCCTGATGCAGACTTTACGCCGGAACACCCTCCCCTCCCGGGCCAGCAGCATCCCGGACTCGGACTGGGCAGAAAGGTTTTGCGCCTGCTGGTTACCTATTGCCGCTGGCAGGAGCTCGCCGGTATCATCAACTATCCAGAATATTTTCATAATGCCTATATCTATCGTGAAACGTTCAGCTTCTTTATGCCCGAACGCAGCGGCCTGCTCCTCGCCCTGATACGTGATCTCGGAAAACTCAGTCTGGCAGAAATGAGCTGGGCTATCGAACTGGGATGCGTCACGCATCGGGAAGCCGCTTCAGTCTTTGAGTGGACGTCCGATGTGCAGATCATGCCCCTGCGCACCTCTGTGCAGACATGGTTTGATTCTGAAATTTACAGACAAAGAGAGCTGCACGCTATGCAGGCAAACCATTTCGAGCTCGACGAGCGAACCTTCCGGGAAAAAGCGGACAGTGCGCTGCGTGCAGGAAAATTCCCGCAGGCTCTGAACTGAACCGTTTCATACGTTGCAACCGGAGTGGCCGGGCTAAACATGTGCCTGAAAAGATGAAATCCCGGCATCTCGCTTCGCCTGGCAGGAATAACGGATATTGATATCTGCATCATGCCCGATGAGCTGTCTGGTTATTCACCTTAACTCAGCACGGTTGCATCTTTTCAATCAGCCTGCCTGAGCTCAGCACACGCCTGGGCCAGTACTGTCATTCCGGTTTCCCCGCAGGGGAAGACCGGAATCCCCCAGTCGCAGGCATGTGCTCGAAAAGATGAGGCCCCGGTGCTGCGCTTCCACTGACAGGAATCACGGATGCCAGTATCTGGACCAGCCCCTGTAAGCTGAGTGAACTGGATACCCTGAGATGAGATGAAATGACAACCGAACCGGCAGGAGACAACTATGCAGGAAAAATCGATTTACGAATTTTTCAAAGGGATAGCCGAAGCCAATCCGGGCAAGCCTGCTTATCGTTTCAAAGATGCCGGCGAGTGGATCAGTATCTCATGGGCCGAACACCAGGACACCTGCCAGCAGATTTCCCGCAGCCTTATCGCCCTTGGTGTGCAACACCAGGACAAAGTCGATATCCTGAGCTCAACGCGGCTGGAGTGGGTGCAGTGCGATATGGGAGCGGTCAGCATCGGTGCAGTCACAGTGGGTATTTACCACTCAAACCTCGCCCCGGACTGCGCGTACATCATCAATCACAGCGATGCCAAAGTCCTCTTTGTCGAAGACCAAAGCCAACTCGACAAGATCGTCTCCGTGCGGGATGAGCTGAAAAATCTGCAGCACATCGTCATTTTCGATGGCCTGCCCTCGGGCTATGAGGGTGTTCTGACCTGGAAGGAGTTCCTCGAAAAAGGGAAAACCGTCAGCGAGAGTGAATTTGAAAAACGCACGGCCGCCGTTGGCCCGGACGACCTCGCTTCGATCGTTTATACCTCCGGCACAACCGGCGTGCCCAAGGGCGCCATGCTCAGCCATGAAAACCTGCTGTTTTCCTCCTGGTCAGCAGCACAGTGCCTCAACCTGAAGCCCCATTACGAGACGTTGCTGTTCCTGCCTCTGGCCCACGTTTTTGCACGACTGGTTGTTTTTTTCTGCATGCGCAATGCTATCGTGGTCAATTTTGCCGAAAGCATGGAAAAGATCGCCGACAACCTGCGCGAAGTGCGGCCGCATTTTTTCGCCAGTGTGCCGCGGATTTTCGAGAAAGTTTATGACAAAATCAGCTCCGGCGCTGAAGATGCCGGCGGCATCAAGAAAAAGCTGTTCGACTGGTCCCTTGCAACGGGCTATGCCGTGAGCCGTCTGAAGCAGGCGAAACAGCCGGTGCCGTCCGGGTTGGCATTCAAGTACAAACTGGCACACAAACTGGTGTTTTCGAAAATTCAGGCTGCTCTGGGCGGGCGCGTGGTCTGGGCTATTTCAGGCGCCGCACCCTTGAACATCACCATCGCTGAGTTTTTTCACGCATGCGGGGTGCTCATTCTCGAGGGCATCGGCATGACCGAAAACAGTTCGTTTACCAATGTCAACCGCGAAGACAACTTCAAATTCGGCACAGTCGGCCAGCCGGGACCGGGGATCGAGCAGAAACTTGCCGCTGATGGCGAGGTGCTTTTCCGCGGCAAGAACGTCATGAAAGGTTATTATAAAAATGATAAAGCCACCAGGGAATGCATCGACAAGGATGGCTGGCTGTACACCGGTGATATCGGCGAAATCGATGAGGAGAATTTTTTAAAGATAACCGATCGCAAAAAAGACCTGATCATCACTGCGGGTGGCAAGAATGTCGCGCCGCAGCGTGTGGAAAAAGGCCTGCGCACCTCGCGGTATGTCAGCCAGGTCGTCGCCTATGGAGATCGGAAAAAATACCTGACCGCGCTGGTTACTCTCGACCAGGAGCAGGTCGAGGCCTGGGCGACAGCCGAAGGGATTCCGTACAGCTCATGGCCGGAGCTGGCTGCGCATCCACGCGTCAAAGAGCTGATCGAAAAAGAGAATGCCGAGAAGAACAGCGATCTGGCTTCCTTTGAGACGATCAAAAAATTCGTCATTTTGCCGCAGGATTTTTCTATCGAATCCGGCGAGTTGACCCCATCACTCAAAATCAAACGCAAGGTCGTTTTCGACCGCTACCGGGATCAACTCGAAGCTCTGTACGACGAATAGCTGGCGCGCAGTTCTGAGCGCCAGGCACCAGACCCCAACCAGGGTAAACCCGTAACTGATATACATATATTTGGAGGAGGAGATGAACGAAAAATCCGTTTACGAATTGTTCAAAAATTCAGTGGAAAAGTACAGCTCCCTGGTTGCCTATCGCTACAAGGAAGGCGATGCATGGAAAGAGCTGACCTGGGCTGAGCAAGACGAAGCTGTGCGTGCTCTGTCGCGTGGTCTCGTAGCCCTCGGTGTCGGTCACGACGAAAAAGTCAACATTCTCAGCACCACGAACATCAAATGGATCCAGCTCGACTTCGCCACGGTCAGTATCGGTTCTGTGACCGTGGGTATCTACCCATCCAACTTGCCTGAAGACTGCGCTTACATCATCAACCACAGCGAAGCTGTGATCATCTTCTGTGAAAACGAAGACCAGCTCAACAAAATTCTCTCCGTGCGCAGCAAACTGAAAACCCTGAAGCATATCGTGTTGATGTACGGCACCCCTCGTGTCGAGGGTGTTATGAGCTGGGATGAGTTCATCGCCAGGGGCAGCGAGGTGACCGATGCGCAGCTCGAAGAACGCGCTGCGGCGATCAAGAGCAGCGATGTCGCTTCGATCGTCTATACCTCAGGCACCACAGGCGTTCCCAAGGGTGCGATGATCACACACGACAACCTGGTTTTCTCCAGCTGGTCAGCATGCGAGTCCCTGACAACTGAGCCGGGCTACGCAACGCTGCTGTTTCTGCCGCTGGCGCACGTTTTCGCCCGCATCATCGTCTATGTCTGCATGCGTGCCGGCGTTGCCACATCGATCGCAGAAAGCATCGAAAAGGTCAGTGAAAACCTCAAAGAAGTACGACCGCACTTTTTCGGCAGCGTGCCGCGGATTTACGAAAAAGTCTATGAAAAAATCACCTCAGGTGTGCAGGATGCTGGTGGTGTGAAAGAGAAGCTGTTCAACTGGGCTGTCGGCACAGGCTACCAGGTGAGCAAGCTGCAACTGGCCGGCAAACCGATTCCGGGCGGGCTGGCCTTCAAACACCGTCTGGCGACGAAACTGGTGCTGTCGAAAATCCAGGCAGCGCTGGGTGGACGGGTGGTTTACGCCATCTCCGGTGCCGCTCCTCTGAACAAGTCGATAGCCGAATTTTTCCACGCCTGTGGTATTCTCATCCTCGAAGGCCTGGGCATGACGGAAAACACCTCCTTCTCGCATGTGAACCGTTTGAACAACAACAAATTCGGTACCGTTGGCCAGCCGGGGCCGGAGATCGAGCACAAAATCGCCTCTGACGGCGAGCTGCTCATCCGTGGAAGAAATGTCATGAAAGGCTATTTCAAAAACAAGGAAGCGACAGACGAAACCATCGACAAGGAAGGCTGGTTATACACCGGCGATATCGGGGAGATCGATGAAGAAAACTTCCTTAAAATTACGGATCGGAAAAAAGACCTGATCATCACGGCAGGTGGTAAGAATGTCGCCCCGCAGCGGATCGAACGCATCATCCGCACCTCGCGCTACATCAGCCAGATCGTCGCGATCGGTGATCAGCGCAAGTTCATCTCTGCGCTCATCACCCTCGATCAGCCGCAGATGGAGCAGTGGGCCACGGAGCACGGCCTGAGTTATGACTCATGGGAAGCGCTGGTGCAGTCTCCCGAGGTGCAAAAGCTCATCGACTCGGAAGTGCAGGAGCGCAACAAGGAGCTGGCCTCGTACGAATCGGTGAAAAAATTCACCCTGTTGCCCAAGGATTTCTCCATCGAATCCGGTGAACTGACCCCGACCCTGAAACTCAAGCGCAAAGTGATCACCGAGCGCTACAAAGACCTCATCGAAAAGATGTATTCCGCGTAGGTAAGTTGCAATGGCCGCTGCCGCGGCAGCGGCTGTTCGGGGGAATGCGCGTGCGGTGTGGTGATTTTTTTTTGGTCCACGGGTAGCGGAACTCGCAAGAGTTCCGTCGCTCCGTGAGCCCGAAGTGTTGCCACTTCGGCTACTTCTCCCTGGGCGAAGCTATTCCATGAATAACGCGGGTTGGCCGGGGGGCGACATACCCGCGGCATTCGCTTGCTTACTCCACCCTTTTCCCCATCCGAAAGTGGTACACAACCGCGCCATCAGCCGAGACGCCGGGATCAGCGAGACCGTTGATATGGCAGGCATCGAGCAGATCGCGCGCCTGTTCTGCGCTGATGGGCAGGTGCAGCGCGGCTTCGGCCACGGTGATACGGCCGCCGTTTTCTTGTGCCAATTGCAGAAGGCGACGTTCCATCTCTGCCTGAGCACGCATGCCGGCCGTTTGGCGGATACGGACAATACGCCACACACCCAAAGCCAACGGCAGCCCTCCGATAAACAGGATCAAAACCAGAGTTTCTGCCAGGGTTCGCTCCGAATCCGGGTCTGCGAGCATTGCCAGACCGCCGGCTACCATCACCAGGCCGAAGAGAATCACCAGACTCCAAAACACGACCAGTACTTTTTCCAGAATTTTCATTCGTTACCCTCTCTGTTGTCCTCCTGCACTGCGCGTGCTGTAGCCAGCTCATACACCTTCCGAAGCGATACTCCCTTTTCTCCGGCCAGGGTTTTACAGGATTCGAATTCCGGACTGTGACGCGTCTGCCCGTCCGGCAAAATGATCTTTTTGAACTGCAAGGGGCCGATAGCTGTTTCCAGCACCACGGGCTCACGCATCAGTTTCTTCCGGCTTACCGGCATGGAGCGCACACCGATCGTCGTTGTTTCCGCGAACAACACCCTGTGCGCTGCACTTTCCTGTGCCCGCGAACACAAGAGAGAAACCTGCACCCCGGGCCGGCCTTTTTTCATGATCACTGGTGTCAGCCAGGCATCGGCAACGCCGGCAGCAAACAATTTTTCAAGCACATGCCCATACAACTCCGGGTTCATATCATCAATCGTACATTCGAGCAACTGCAGCTCGTCTGTGCCAACCTGTGTGTACAACTCACCGAGCTGAACGCGCAAAACATTCGGCACATGCTCATGAGTCATGCTGCCGGCACCATAGCCGACAGATGTAAGCCGGAACGGCGGCGGAGTTTCAGCGGGATTGGCAACACAGGCTTTGAGAATGGCTGCGCCCGTGGGTGTGACCAACTCCTTCTGCACAGGCCCCTGCTCAAGAGTAAATCCCTGCAGAAGCCCCAAGGTTGCCGGGGCAGGCACAGGATACAGCCCATGAGCAATCTTCACCCGGCCGCCGCCAACAGCCACCGGCCCGGCCCAGGCCTTTTCGATACCGAGGGCTTCCCAGAGGACGGCAGCTCCAGTGATATCTACGATAGCATCAAGAGCGCCGACTTCGTGAAAATGTACCTTTTCAACAGCAATGCCGTGCACGCGGGCCTCGGCCTCTGCGAGATACGTGAAGATCGTTATCGCCAGAGCACGCGCCCGCTCGCTGATATCACCGTTTTCGATGATTTCCACCACGTCGCGCAAATGCCGGTGCACGTGCTCGTGCGGAATATCGACGGTGACGCGGGTGGCAGTGATGCCGTTTTTTTCAACCGTACTGATGCGCAAACTGGTATCGCGCAACTTCAGCGCGTCGGGCAACCCGAGCAGCAGGTCGTGCGGCAGACCTGTATCGAGCAGAGCCCCAAGCGTCATATCGCCACTGATCCCCGAGAAACAGTCGAAGAGAGCTGTTTTCATTTTTAAGTTTTTCCTGTATGATTCTGTTGTGAGAATATGCGAGATTCTGACCAGCGGCAAACCTTCAGACAAACAGGGCAATGTTCTAACGTACGGAGTTTCTGACGTCTGACGCTGCAAAACAAAACGCTTCAGCTTTCCTGATATGCCAGCGCGAAGTGTGGTTGCCTGTATAAATCTGGTAATATACTCTGCCGGCACATGAAAAGCAAGCCTGAGGGGCGATGACGCTGGAGCGTCGGCGTCACACCGATGGAGCGGTGTGACGAGGGACGAGAGCGGCAACAGGGGACGAAACGTTCGTAGTGCACGCTTCAGCGTGCCTGTTACCAGGGTTATCCATACTTAACTCAGCATGATTGCATCTTTGCAACCAGACTGCCTGAACCAGAACGATCATTCCGGATTGAGCGGCGGGACGCTGGAGCACAAGGAAGAGCGCCACGCCGCAGAAGTGTGTGACGAGAGAAACTCCTGAAAGGACATGTGACAAATCGATGACTTCGGCAAAAAATCCTTGTTTTCTGCCGACATAGTTTGTATAAGTAAGTAAATACTCACTTACACTGTTCATCCCTTGTGCACTGTCCCGGAAGAATCGAATACAAAAAACGGAAAGCCATGCCGCGCGTCAGCAGTAAAAAAGAGCTCGTCGTAGCCGCTGCTCTGAGTTTATTTCGCCAAAAGGGTATCCGCGCAACGACGACAAAGGATATCGCCCGCCGTGCAGGGGTTTCCGAAGGGACGATCTACCGCCACTTTGCCAGCAAGGATGAACTCGCAGCGTACATCTTCGAACGCACGGAAACCTTGTTCTTCCGTTTTCTGAGCTCATGGCTTCCTGCCAGCGGCGACGCAACAGATATGCTGCGCCAGTACATCCGTGGTTTTTTCGCGTTTTCGCGCAAACACCATAAACACTACAGTTTTATCGTCGCAGCCTACCAGACCGAGCTGCGCAAAAGCGTGCAGTCGCGCATGAAACCGCAAACCATGCTCGAACGCATCATCCGCCACGGCCAGGTGCAGGGCAGTTTTCGCCTCATGGATACACGCCTTGCCAGTGCCATGGTCCTCGGCGTGCTGATTCAAACGGTTTTTCATCTCAAAACCGGCCAGCTCGCCGTCAACTTCTCTGACGTTTTACTCGAAACAGAACAAACCTGTCTGCGCATCCTGCAAAATGGAGCAAGACATCACCCTGAACAATCCAATGAGGAGGCTGACACATGACCTATATCATTGCCGAACCGTGTGTGGACGTTCGCGACCGCGCCTGTGTCGATGTATGCCCGGTGGATTGTATCTACGAAGTGGATGCAACCATGCTGAAAGAGGGCGACCCTGACTACAAGCCGATGCTGTACATCCACCCTGAGGAGTGCATCGATTGCGGCGCCTGCGAACCGGAATGCCCGCCCGAAGCGATCTATCCTGAGGACGAGGTGCCGGATAAGTGGAATGACTACATCCGCATCAACTATGTGGCTTTTGGTCTGGAAGCGCCCTGAGCTGTACCCATTTCCAAAATGGCCGCCTGATGCTTGCGCACCGGCGGCTTTTTTATTGTAACACAGCGTACTTTTCTGCGAAATCGCACGCGATTGTCGAAGCAGTTAAATTGGCTGCTTTCTCTTTGTTTTTCCGGAAGAATTCAATAGAATACAGATCTATACCTATTCATCGACAACTCAGCGTCTGCACGGACCCTGTTCACCTCAAAAGCTGACAACAATCCGAAACCCATGGTTGCCACAGACCCACGTCCTGCTCGCGGTATCCGCGAAAAAACAGGATACATCCTCGCACTCCCCCTGTTCCTGCTGGTACTCTTTGCCATCGAGCTGCCCGGTCTGTCTATCGAGGGCCATAGGGTCCTCGCCGTAGCTGCCATGATGGCTCTTCTCTGGACCACCGAGGCTATCCCCATTCCGGTCACGGCTCTGATGCCTCTCGTTCTTTTTCCTGTTCTGAATGTTTCTGCTTTTGGCAAAGTGGCCCAAAGCTACGCGCACAGCAATGTTTTTCTGTTTATGGGCGGATTTTTCATCGCTATCGCCATGCAGAAATGGCATCTGCACCGGCGCATCGCCCTGCATTTAATCCTGCGGATTGGCGGCAGCCCGGGCAGGCTGGTTCTCGGTTTTATGGTCGCCACAGCGTTTTTGTCCATGTGGATTTCCAACACAGCCACAGCACTGATGATGTTTCCCATCGGCCTGGCCATCGTCGTGCACCTGGAGGAAAAAAACCGGGCTGAAAAACATGCGATCATGCGTTTCCGCGTTGCACTCATGCTGGCTATCGCCTATTCTGCCAGCGTCGGGGGGATCGGTACACTCATCGGGACGCCTCCCAACATCGTCTTCAGCAGCTCGGTGGCTGCGCTCTATCCTCAGGCACCACCTATCGGCTTTGCCCAGTGGCTGATTCCCGGCTTGCTGCTGGTGATGATTTTTTTACCTGTGATCTGGCTCATTCTCACCCGCCTCATGTTTCCCATGCAGGATAATCTGGCCGGCGGGGGCCGTGCAATTATCCGCGAAGAGATAAACAAGCTGGGCCCGATGACCAGAGAGGAGCGTCTCGTGAGCGCGGTTTTCGTGTTGACAGCCCTGGCATGGATCACCCGCGGTGACCTGTTGCTCGGCAACATGTTTATCGAAGGATGGGCATCGCGACTGGGGTTGGCGAGCACGGTCAATGACGCCACCGTCGCAATGGGTGCTGCTGTGGTGCTGTTTCTCCTGCCCGCGGGCAGCAACACCGCGCATTTCCTGCTCGAATGGCGCGATGCCGATAAAATCCCATGGGGTATTCTGCTGCTTTTCGGAGGCGGCATAGCTCTGGCTGCTGGTTTTAAAACCAGCGGGTTGGCAGAATGGATCGGGGGACAACTGCACCTGTTTGCATCCGTGCCGGTACCTGTGATGATTCTGCTCATCTGCCTGACGCTCACTTTCCTCACCGAGGTCACATCAAACACGGCTACATCCACCCTGTTTATGCCGATCCTTGCCAGTACGGCCACGGGAATCGGTGTGCACCCGTTTTTATTGATGATACCGGCAACAATTTCAGCCTCATGCGCTTTTATGCTTCCAGTGGCAACGCCACCCAATGCGATCATTTTCGGGTCTGGTTATATTTCCATACCGGATATGGTCAAAACCGGCTTTCTGCTCAACCTGGCCGGTGTTGTTCTGGTGACGCTGATCACATGGTACGTCGTCATACCTGTTTTCGGCATCACTGCCGGTATTCCGGCCTGGGCGCGTTGAACGGGAGGCAAAATGCAAAAGAAAACATTGCACTTACGCAAAAAAATTACGATGATTCGGGAAACTTTCAAGAGCCTGCGCCTGAAGTAGAATATTATCATTTTACCATGGGCAGTCTCAGCCCGCTGGGTTCGGAGGCGGGACGCGGGAGCGTCCGGAGGGGCGTCACACCGCAGGAGCGGTGTGACGAGATGAGAGATGAGCAGGCTGCTGTTAGCTTTTTCCGGCTGT
>DRLW01000656.1 GCA_011375275.1 Bacteroidota bacterium | reverse complement strand
GGGCGGGCCGTCTTCTCAAGTCAACTATTGGGGATCATCTGCGGTGCACGCACCCAGATGTGCTCGGTGATATAACTCCCCAGCAGCGCCAGAACCGCCGCAGCGAGCAGAAAATCGCTGGCGCCAAACCAGAGCAGTGCAAAGGGCAGCACGTTACCGATAACAACGACGCCGGCCCAGAACAGCGGTGCAAATGACCCGCTCAGGATCATCTTTACCGTCGCCTTGGCATCCTGCGTCGGATGCTGTGTGGCCATTTCAACAAACATCACGGCGAGGTTGATGCCGATCACCCAGAGCAGCGTGGAAGCCAGGAACTGTTGCCAGTCCGCTCCTGTATTGAGCACCAGCTCAGCGATGCCGAAAAACGCCGCACCGGCCATGACCGAGTGGATCAGCATGTGCAGCGGCAGGGTCGGGCTTTGCCAGAAATCGCGCCCGCGCGCCTGGGCAAAGAGAAACGCGGTATAAACCGCCACGACGACCGCAAAAATCGCCGTCAGCCAGCTCAGCGCTTCCAGCCCTTCTGTCCAGCCGGTGAAATTTGCCAGCAGCATGAGCGTCACCAGACCGCCGAAAACTGTGATCGAATATCCCCCGCGCACCAGCCACGACTTCCACTGCGGCCGCAGCAGGACATAAGCGAAACGCATGGGCTGATCGAGGTCTTTGACCAGCAACATACCCGTCAGGGTAAGAAAAACGAGCGAGGTGATCGGAGCGAAAAGGCCGAGCTCTGCCGAGGGGTGTCCCTGACCGGAGAGCATGTACAAAAAGGGAATGAGCACAGCTCCGGCCGAAATCGCCTTGGTCCAGATATACGCCGATACTTCCCATCCCCAGACCGCGCCCTTGGCCGGCGCGTCGTACACCCGGCGGGCATTTTCCTTCAGCACAGCCATGGCTTTGTTCATGAATTTTTGATTCTCACCGGAATCCGGCACGATATGCGGTGCTTCGCGGTCATCGGTGCCGCCCGGGCCGGCAAGGCGGGCAACCAGCTCGTCGGGGTCTGCCTGGCTCAGGCGTTTTTCAGCATATTTGGCGAAATGACCGACACCGGTCACCTGCGAGTTCCACAGATAGGTACTCGACTGTTCGGTGATGATCGGGTTGAGGGAAGCCTCGTCGCCATCGATATAGAACAGTTTCGGGCCGGTCCCTTTTTCCACCTTGCGGGCGGCAACCTGCTCGCGCGACATGAGCACGGAAATCTCCGAGGTCGGATCATCCAGATCGCCCGAGATGATGGCATGTTCGGGACAGATATTGACGCAGGCCGGCTCCAGTCCGATATCGATGCGGTGGGCGCAGTAATTACATTTTGCCGCGGTGTGGGTTTCCGGGTCGATGTACAACGAATCGTACGGGCAGGCCTGCATGCAGGCTTTGCAGCCGATACAGCGCCGGTTGTCGAAATCGACAATGCCGTCATCGCGCGTGTGCAGTGCCTCCACCGGGCAGATTTCCACGCAGGGGGCATCGGCGCAGTGATTACAGCGCATCACGGAAAAGACGCGTCGCGTGTTGGGGAAATGTCCCTTTTCGATGTACTTGACCCAGGTGCGGTTGACGCCGATGGGGACATCGTGCTCGGCCTTGCATGCCACCGTACAGGCATGGCAGCCGATACACTTGCGATTGTCGATAATGAATCCAAAATTCATCGCTTTACCTTCCTGACCAGAATAGTTCGATCACCGGCGCGGCCTCAGTCCGCTCCGGTGGTGGTGAGTGGGTTGTATGCCGGCTCCTCCCGGCGCCGGCCCGGCCAAAAAGCTGTGCCGGTTCGCTTGCTTCACAATAAATTGAAAACGCTTTCCCGCCTATTTATCCCAGCCTCCGGAGGATATTTTGTTATTGTAGGCTTCGTGGGACAGGACTTCGAGAAAAACCAGCCCCTCGTCCGTATCCTCACAGACCAGCCGCCAGGACCAACCGATGGGGATGGAAATGATGTTGCGCTGGCCCATGGTGATCAGGCGTTTACCGTTGAGCTGCATGTAGGTTGCCTGCCCCCGGCGCAGCTTTTCGATGGTCTCCAGCACTTTGCGCGCAGTTTTTGGCGGTACGTGGTCAAGGCTCACAGGCGCTGCGGCCAGGTGCTCCTGCCATGCCTGGCGCTGTTGTTTTTTCTGTTCTTTCCTGCTCTGTTTTTCCCGGCGTTGGCGCTCCTCATCCGCACACCGGTGGCAAAATTTACCATAGCCTGTATGACCACAGTCAAAAGTCTTTTTTCGTGCCATGTTGACCCGATTCCTATGGAGTCCTGAATGCTGTTGTCCCGGGATGTGGCGGCCATACCGGCAATTACCGGCGCGGGTTCAGTACCCGGCCGAGTGTGAGATCGCCTGAAACAGCTCCCGCAGCGGCTTGCCGACGCCCTGCAGGTTGGTCAAAATCGCCAGGGCAAAGCCGGTTTCCGGGATGCGGCCCAGAAAGGTCGTCCCCCCTGTTGCTCCCCCGGAGTGTGACACGATCGTGTGCCCTTCACTGTCCCGGGAGATGCTCCACGCCAGCCCTTTGCTGATGGTCTTGCCGTTGCTGAGCTTAT
Organism: Bacteroidota bacterium; assembly: GCA_011375275.1. Classification (GTDB taxonomy): domain Bacteria; phylum Zhuqueibacterota; class Zhuqueibacteria; order Zhuqueibacterales; family Geothermadaptataceae; genus Geothermadaptatus. The sequence continues at coordinate 1,565 of DRLW01000656.1, read as the reverse complement.
AGGGCGTCTGCATCAAACGGCGCGTATCCGCAGAGAGCAGCAGGCCTTTATCCAGAGCAATATGCAGCCGGATCAAATCGCCGGCTGAGGAAATCATGCCCCCGCCAGCCCATTTGATCGACAGATCGACAAAGGGTGCGTTGAACAGCTCACCCTCCCGGACAATATACTGCCGGCTGCGCAGCGGAACGATAACGAGCTGGTGCTCGAAAAAGGTACGGCGCATGTGCGCCGGTTCCCAGACAAATTTTTGTAAATACTGCTCGAAACTCATGCCAGCGGCTTTTTCAACCACCCCGGCCAGCAGATTGAAAGCGTACGATGAGTAAGAGAATTGCGTACCGGGTTGGAACTTCAGACTGTCTTCGCGAAAGATGGCGATTGCCTGCTCCAGCGTATCGAAATGGTCTTTGATCAAAAATTCACCGGGGCGGTAGTGGCGGATACCTGAGGTATGCGTCAAAATATGGCGCAGAGTTACCGGCCAGCGTTTTTTCGGAAACGCCGGCACATACGTGCGGATGTCATCATCAAGAGAAACTTTTCCCTGCTCCACGAGCTGCATCACAGCGATCGCAGCGATTGGTTTAGAAATCGAAGCGATGCGAAACACGCTCTGCGGCGACAGAACGACATCATTTTCCACATCCGCGAGTCCGAAAGCCGCCTCCCAGACCAGGGAATCATGCAACGCCACAGCAAGAGTCACGCCCGGCACGCGATGTTCGATGCGGAACTTTTCAACCAGAACACGAACTTCGTTTTTAAAATTGGGAGAAGGAGAGGTGTGCCGTTGCTGGCCATTTAAAGAAGATAAACTAAACAACAGAAGCAGGAGCACTGAGGCAGTATATCTGCTTCCTGAACTGGCTTTGGCTGACAAGAGACTGCTCCCATGCATGGATGTGATGAAAACCCTTGTGTCGTCCCGATTTTTATTTTCAATGCGCCGGATACCGGGAAAAGAAAATTTTTCTGCTGCCCCGGCGTACCTTGCGCCATGCGTCTGGTGGTGCATAAATCGGGTCAGCGTATTCGTACTTCCCCGGCCACTGCAATTTGATTGGTTCTGAGCTGCATCATCTGACGCGAAACGACAGATCAAAAACCAAAAGAGCCTGCTGGTACAGGCAGGCTGATGGGTGGGTTCTTTTTGTTACTCTTCCGGTGATCTATATAACTCAGTATGGCTGCATCCTTAGTATCCGTCCGGTGCCCCCATCTTTCTTCAGTTCATCTCCTTTTCGCCGGCTTGAATGAGGCTTCGGCTCAGTAGCCGAAGTGGCAACACTACGGGCTCAGCCACCGCTCCAGGCTAGTAGCCGAAGTGGCAACACTTCGGGCACTCAGCCACCGCTTCAGGCGAAAAGTAGCCGAAGTGGCAACACTTCGGGCGCTCAGTCACCGCTTCAGGCAAAAGTAGCCGAAGTGGCAACACTTCGGGCCCAGTCCCGCTCCAGGCAAAAAGTAGCCGAAGTGGCAACACTTCGGGCGCACCGAGCCTCGGAACAACGCTTGCGAGTTCCGCTCCTGGCCCCGGAAGACAAAGGATGCTCATAACATAT
>DRLW01000655.1 GCA_011375275.1 Bacteroidota bacterium | reverse complement strand
TGCAGATGATCGAAGAGTTCATGCTTTTGGCGAACAAAACCGTGGCCTGGTTCGTTGAAGGATTACGCACTGACGAAGGCACCCCGCCTTTTATCTACCGGATTCACGAAAAACCGAGCAGCGAGAAAATGCAGAAATTTTCTGAGTTTCTCGAAGCGCTCGGCTTCAAAGTCAAGCTCACCGGACGGGTCACCAGCAAGAACCTCAGCACGTTTTTGAATAAAATCCGCGGTACCAACGAAGAACTCGTCATCGAGAACGTCATGCTGCGTTCGCTGATGAAAGCGCGCTATGATACCGATAATGCCGGGCATTTCGGCCTGGCGTTTAAATTTTATACCCACTTCACCTCGCCGATCCGCCGCTATGCCGATCTTGAAGTGCACCGGCTGCTGAAACTGTACACCGCAGATGGCTGGCAGGAAAAAATAAAGCCCGGCCTGGAAAAGAAACTGGATGACATTTGCCAGCAGATCAGTGAGCGCGAGGTGGTGGCGCAGGAAGCGGAGCGGACGTCAGTCAAGATGAAGCAGGTTCAGTTCATGGCCGATAAGCTGGGCGAGGATTTCGACGGCATCATTTCCGGCGTCGTACATTTCGGGATTTTTGTCGAAATCGTCGATTATCTCGTCGAAGGCTTGGTGCACATCTCCGATCTCGATGGCGTGTACGAGTTTGAGGAAAAGACCTACACGCTGCGTTCGGTGACAACAAACCATGCCTTCCGCATCGGTGATCCTGTTCGGGTGAAGGTGGTTCGTGCAGACCCGGATGAAAGCGTCATCGATTTTATTCTGGTGGAAAAAAAGGAAAGAAAGCAAAAGCGCGCTAAATCCCGTTCCAGAAAAGCCCGGGCTGCCAAATGACCCGGTTTGTGCAGACAACCTGGGCTCATGGGGGAGCCGGGATCGACAAGTTCAAAGTTATCTATTTCAGGTTTTTTTAAGGAAAGAGGAAAACACAATGAGTTCTGAAGAAAAAGAGGGAAAAAAAATGGATGAAAACAAAAAGCAGGATCCGGCTGCTGCAGATGCTGCGGCAGAGCCGAGGGCGTTTCGGGCGGGCAAGCGCCGCCTGACCCGTGGTGAAGATACCCGGACCGTGTACACGACGATGCGCAGCGGTATGGGTAATGGCCGTAACAATAACCGCAGGAGCTCTTCGGGTGGCCAGCAACGCAATGGCGCCACCTCCGGCAAGCCCCGAAAAAGTTCGGGCGATGCCTCGCGCAAAAACGGAACTGCCGGCGGCAAGCGTAGCGCCATCGTTCGCAGCCCGAAAAGCAAAAACAACCTCAACAGGGGCAGGAGTAACAAGCGGTAGCCTGATTATTTTCTGATTTCAGCGCTATCTGCTGCAGCCGGAGCGATCACAGCTCCGTCCCCTGATCCATGATTTCGACGTAGCGTGTATATTTGAAAAGCCGGTTTCTCTTTTGCGCTGTTATCTCGCGAACGATGCCCAGGCGCTGCAGATGTGCCAGGCTCTTGTTCACTGTTGCCGGTGAGATGCCTGTTTCCCGCGCCAGCCATCCGGCTGTGGCAAGAGGCCGTTCGAGGAGTGCCCGGTGTACCCGCAGAGTCGTCGCGGCCGGACGTCCCAGCCCGCTGATACGCTCGCGATCCTGATTTGCCAGTCCAACAAGCTGTTGAGCGCTGTCCACTGCCTGTGTTGCAGTTATGCTGACCGCCTCGGCAAAAAAATCCAACCACGCTTCCCAGTCTCCATCTTCGCGTACCCGATTGAGCAATTCATAGTAGTACTGCCGGTGGGTTTTGAAGTATAAGCTCAGGTAAAGCATCGGTTTGCGCAACACCTTTTGTTCACACAACAGCAGGGTGATGAGCAGACGCCCGAGACGGCCGTTGCCGTCGAGGAACGGGTGGATCGTTTCGAACTGGACATGTGCCAGTGCAGCCTTGAGCACCACGGGTGTCGGCTCCGGTTTATCCTGCAAAAACAGTTCGAGATCGCTCATACAGGGCAAGACCTGCTCCGGCGGGGGTGGCACAAAAGCTGCGTTCCCGGGACGTGTCCCGCCGATCCAGTTTTGCGTGCGGCGAAATTCGCCCGGTGCCATGGCGCTGCCCCGGCCATGGGAAAGCAGCACGCTGTGAATCTCGCGCAACAGGCGTAACGACAGCGGAAAGCCATCCTCCAGACGGCGCAGACCATGCCGCAATGCTGCGACATACTGGCTCACCTCACGGGCGTCATCCAGTGGAACCCCGGGCTGTTGGTCGAGCTCATAGAGCAGCAGGTCTGAGAGGGAGGACTGCGTCCCCTCGATCATCGATGACAGCACCGCCTCTTTGCGGACGTACATGTACAGAAATAAATCCGTATCCGGCAGCAGCGTCGTTACGCTGTCAAGCCTTCCGAGCGCAAGCAGCGCCTGGTCAAATTTATTGCGCAGCGTCGCACTCCAGTCGATTGCCGGCCTCGGCGGCAGCGGCAGAGGAATATACGCCCGCACTTTCTCTCCCACGGTCGCAACCGTGACATACCTGCCCGGTGGTTTTCTTTTCATGATTCTATGACCTGATCTGAGCGATTCGCCTCAAAACAATAAACTATTCTCTTGTCCGGTTATCCACTTAACTCAGCACGGTTGCATTTTTTTAAACCAGACTGCGTGACAACAGCACGTGCCTACCCCAGTACGCTCATTCCGGCACTGTGCTTCGCCTGGCCGGAATGACAACAGATAACGGTAACTGAGCCGGTCCCGGTTT
>DRLW01000654.1 GCA_011375275.1 Bacteroidota bacterium | reverse complement strand
CTCTCTGCCAGTGCCCGCGGCATGGATCGTGTACAGGCTGACTATATGGGGATGCTGGCGACAGTGATCAATTCCCTTGCTCTTCAGGATTATCTGGAGCGGAAGGGCGTTTACACCCGGGTACAGACAGCGATCAAGATGGAGGAGCTCGCCGAGGTTTTCATCCGTCGCAAGGCGATCCGCCATCTGGAAAAAGGGCGCGTGGTTATCTTTGCGGCCGGCACGGGTAATCCCTATTTTACCACCGATACGGCCGCTTCGCTGCGAGCGATCGAGATCGAGGCTGATGTCATTCTCAAAGCCACGAAAGTCGATGGTGTGTATGACTCTGATCCGGTGACGAACAAGGATGCCAAAATGCTCACGACCCTGTCGCACATGGACATCGTCAGGAACGGGCTTAAAGTCATGGATGCGACTGCAGCGACGCTGTGCATGGACAATGAATTGCCGATTATCGTTTTCAATATGAACAAACCAGGTCATCTTCGCCGCATTGTTTTGGGCGAACAACTCGGAACCAAAGTTACGGGAAGCACACAATGACCCACGAAATCGTCAAAGACGCTGATGCACGCATGCAGAAATCCGTCGAGGCAACCCGCGATGAGTTGTCCAAAATCCGCACCGGCAAAGCCTCGCCGAGCCTGCTCGATCCGGTCCGCGTCGATGCGTATGGCAGCAGCATGCCGCTGAATCAGGTCGCCTCTGTCTCCACGCCTGATGCCCGCCTGATCACGGTCCAGCCCTGGGACAAGTCGCTGATCGGTGAAATCGAGAAAGCCATTCTCAAAGCAGACCTCGGCCTCAACCCGGCCAATGACGGGCAATTGATCCGCATCCCCATTCCTCCGCTGAATGAAGAACGCCGTCAGGAGTATGTCAAGATTTGTAAGAAAATTACTGAGGACGGCCGCATCGCCATCCGCAACATCCGGCGGGATGCCAACGATCATCTGAAGAAAATGGAAAAAAATCACGAGATGTCCGAGGACGAGGCCCATACCTATCTCGATGAAATTCAGAAGATCACAGACAAGCATATCAAGGAACTGGACGCGATTCTCAAACACAAGGAAGCCGAGATCATGGAGGTGTGATTTTCGGCGCTGTAGATTTTTCAAGCCTGTAAATCATGCATTTGCAGGCTTTTCTTGTTTTGGGAGTCAGCGCGCTGCCTTTGCTGTTTTCATATCTGTCACAGGTCGCTCGTGCCTCGCGCGGTTGTTCCCCCATCCCTGCCGTGAGCCGGGTTGCCTTCAGAACCGCCACTTTCTCATTTTCGAGCCACACACAGGGAGCCCCGAACCGGATAAGGGGTATTTGTCGATGATGCATTCCATGGGCTGAATAATTTCAGATCAGCCGCGAGGCAACGAACAAAATTATTGGGAATACCCACTACCTGACACATTTTCTACTGAGCCATTTTATCCCGACTCTATTCTTGCGCTGCGTTGAGTTATGTTTTGACGGGATGAAAATGTTTGCTTCTGCTCTGGTTACTTGTTTGCCCGTATCCGGCGAGACCGCGCAGAAGCGGCATGAGACAATCATCAGGACCAATGCCAAAGGTGTGCCGTGAAAATCAGGCCGATTTTTCCCCTCCGCCGCTGCCGTACTGCTGTTTCTCTGCTGTTGACCGCATGTGCTACGGGTATATTTTGCTCTTCAGTTTCTGCTCAGGTGGTACCACGCCCGGGGCGTGTCGTGCAGATCGAATATCCTGAAACGCACACAGGATCATGGCTGCAGGCAGTCTCCATCAATTCTCGCGGTGAGTTTTATCTCACTGACACCGGTCTCAACCGCATCATCAAAACCGACAGCAGCGGTGCTATTCTGCTCGAAATCGGCGGCTTTGGCTGGGAAAATGAACAGTTCGACCAGCCCCTCGATATCTGGGCCGAAAATGCCCTCGATGTGTACGTCGTGGATTACAACAATAACCGCATCCAGCGCTTCGACCGCAATCTCAACTATGTCACCTCCATCGTCAACGACGAGACCCGGCCAGCGGAACTGCAGTTCGCATTCCCCCGGGCGCTCACGGTTTCCCTGTTCGGGGATGTCTTTGTCATCGAAACTGAAAACGGCCGCGTCATCAAGTTCGATGCCGAGGGCCGTCCGCTGATCAGCTTTGGTGATTATGATTCCGGTGGCGGCCAGCTCGATATGCCGTACAGCATTTGTGTCGCCGGCGAAGACGATGTTTTCATCACCGACCAGCGCCTGCAGTCGGTCATTCGTTTTGATTATTACGGCAATTTTTTGCAGGAATTCGGCAACGAAGTGTTGAAATCGCCCGGCCCGGCGGTCATCGTTGCCGCTAAGCTGGCCGTGTTTGATGAGGAGCTGGAGCGCATTTTTCTGTTCGAAAAGGATGGCGAGCTGATCGTCGATTTTGCACTGCCACCTTCTGAGCAGCGTACACAGGGTGCTTTTGACCTCACTGCAGCAGGCAACAGGCTCTACCTGCTGGACGGCAGCCGGCGCACTGTACTTTCCTGGACCCTCCAAAGCCTCGATCACTGATGCGCAGCTCTGACTTCTCCGTCCTCGTGCTCCTATCTGCTCTCGTGCTGGCTGTGCCGGCTTCCGGCCAGTCGCGTCTTGCTACGCCGGGCAGCATCTCTGTGGTTGAGCTGGTTCAGCCTGTGACAGCGCCGGACCAGCGCATCGCCCTGCCGGACAGCTTTATCGTTTTTGAGTCCGAACAGGTGCAGCTCGAGGAGAGAAAGCTCGTGCGCGGTCTGGATTATACTCTGGATTATCTCACCTCCACACTGCAATTGCATTTGTCTTTTGCCCGCACAGGGACGCTGAGGATTCGTTACCAGCGCCTGCTGTTGCCCCTGCGAAAAACGCATTTTTTACGCACACCGCCCCCGATTGCTGATTCCACGAATGCAGACAGCTCAAAGACCGTACAGCCGTTGTCAACACGCCTTGCACGCAGGCAGGGGCGCAAGGCATTTGGTGCAGAGCTGGTCAAAAGCGGCAGCCTTGTACGCGGCGTCTCCGTAGGGTCGAACCAGGGCTTGAAGGTTGACTCCGGCCTGCGCCTGCAGATATCCGGCAAGGTCTCCGAAGGTGTCGAAGTGGTCGCAGCGCTCACGGATCAGAGCACACCGATCCAGCCCGAGGGCGATACCCAGACTCTGCAGGAAATCGACAAGGTTTTTATCCAGCTCAAAGGCAGGCAGTTCAACGCCACGCTTGGCGATTATCTCTTTGGCCTTGAAGGTACGGAGTTCGCCCGTTACCAGCGCAAGCTGCAGGGGGCGATGGCCTCGTGGCAGGCCGGGCCGGCTCATGTCACTCTGTCCGGGGCGGTCTCGCGCGGGAAATTTCGCACCCAGCAGTTCCTCGGTGTCGAAGGCAAGCAGGGGCCATACCAGCTCACCGGTGATCGCGGGCAGATCGATATCATCGTTCTCGCCGGCACCGAGCGGGTGTGGATTGACGGCGAGCCGATGGTGCGGGGTGAGAATAACGACTACGTCATCGAGTACGGCAACGGCCAGATCACTTTCACGCGCTACCGGCTGATCACCGGTGACTCGCGCATCACGGTGGATTTTCAGTACTCTGACGAGCGCTTTCAGCGTGGGCTGTACGGCATGGAAGCCAGGGCGAGTGCGCTGGATGACAGGGTTCAGTTCAAAACCACGTTGCTGCGCGAAAGCGACGACAAGGATAATCCCATCGCGTTTACGCTTTCCGATGATTATCTCGCCGCGCTGACCAGCGCCGGAGACAGCCTGGCGCTGGCTGATGGGGCTGTCTTTGTCGGTGCCGGACGGGGAACGTACCGGCTGGTCGATTCGATTTACGTGTATGCCGGACAGGATTCCGGAGACTATCTCGTGCGTTTTTCTGACCTCGGCGAGGGCCGTGGCAGCTACCGTTACGACAGTTTCGGCAATTATACCTATGTCGGCCCCGGGCAGGGGCGCTATGAGCCGGTCGTCATCCTGCCGCGTGCGCAAAAACAGGAGCTGGCCGATTTTCGTCTCGATCTGCGGCCTTCGAAAAACATGCGTCTTTCCGCCGAGCTGGCTGTCAGCAACCGTGATGATAATCTCTACTCCAACCGCGACGATGGCGACAACAGCGGCAAGGCCTGGGTTGTGGAAATGGAGCTGCTGCCGCAGCAGGTGCGTGCTTTTGGTCTGGATCTGGGCACCACATCCCTGCGTCTGCGCCACCGCCGGCGCCAGCCGCGCTATCAGGATATCGACCGCACGACCGTAATCGAGTTCGGGCGGCGCTGGGACCTGGCTGCGGATACTCCGGCCAGCG
>DRLW01000653.1 GCA_011375275.1 Bacteroidota bacterium | reverse complement strand
GTCGCGCTTCGAGGGCGTCTGGCTGCACGGAGATTTCGCTGCTGTCGATGAAGATGGCTTGTGGTATATCCTCGGCCGCAGCGATGACACCATCAAAGTTGCGGGCAAGCGGCTGGGACCGGCAGAGGTCGAGTCCATTCTCAACGCCCATCCCGAGGTCGCAGAGTCCGCGGCCATCGGGGTGCCGCATGCGGTAAAGGACAACGAGGTCGTGGCTTTTTGTGTGTTGAATGACCCGCAGGCAGCCTCGGAGTCCCTGCGGCAGGAGTTGGTGCAGGCGCTCGTGCACGAGCTGGGCAAACCTCTGAAGCCGAAGGAGATCAAATTCGTGCGCGCCTTGCCGAAGACGCGCAACGCCAAGGTCATGCACCGCATCATCCGTGCGACCTACCTCGGTGAATCCCCCGGCGATCTGAGCAGTCTTGAAAATCCGGACACTGTGCAAGCGATCCGCGACGCCGTGTGAAAGGAGATGTCCGCGACCTCACCGCATTTCATCCCCAAAACTTTTCCTCAACAAAAAAAGCCACGGGGCAAAACCCCGCGGCTTTTTTATCTATCGCATCGAATAAAAATTATCGACGCAGAACGATCTTCTTCGTTTGCTGCAGCGGTCCCGCCGTGATGCGGATCAAATACACACCCGAGGGCAGCGCCATGCCCCGGTCGTCGCGTCCGTTCCATTTGTAGGTATGATAGCCGGCCGGCAATTTGGTGTCTTGCAACACGGTGGCAACCACCTTACCGAGCACATTATAAACCTGAAGCCTCACCGACTGCTGTTCTGGCAGAGCGAATTTAATCCGCGTCGCCGCGACCGAAGTTTGCCCGCGCAGGACAAAGGGATTCGGATAAGCACCGAAAAGTGCGTACTCACCTGGAACCCCGGCGTCAAAAGTCTGCAATCCTTCAACGATTTTTGCCGCGGGTGTGACGGTGATATTCACCTCGTCGGTATCGGTGAGCCCTCCGCTGTCGCTCACCTGCAACCGGATGATATAATTTCCCGGCGCTGTCGGCGTGCCCGTACCAGAGGTTACCCCCGAGGCCAAAGGCCGTTCGACGCCATCCGGGGCGACAGTGGTCCAGGTGAAATTTGCAGCGGGCAATGTCCCGTCTTCCGGATCAGTGCCGGTACCGGAAAAGGAAATCGCGGTGCCCAGGGGGAAGGATGCCCCATCTGCAGGAGAGGTGATCGTCGCGGTTGGCGGCTGGTTCGGCGGTGCGCCTGAGCCTGTGACGGTGATGGTCAAGGTTGCAGAATCGCTGGCGTTGTCCGCATCATTCACTGTAAGTACGACGGTATAGGTTCCGCTGCTGTTGTATGTATGCGTCGGATTGACTGCCGTACTGCTGGCACCGTCACCGAAGTCCCACGTACGCGAGGCGATGGAACCGTCAGGATCAGCAGACAGATCGCTGTAAAAAGTCACACTCAACGGCGCATCACCACTGCTGACAGACGAGCTTGCATACGCGACCGGCGGCACATTTGCCGCACCCGCTGCGACATCAAAAACGACTGACTGCACGGTTTCTGCTCCCTGGCTGTCAGTGACGCGCAGATAAACCGTGTACGTGCCGGGCAGGCTTGTCGTGCTGCTGGCGGTTTTCGTTCCGCTTGCGATGAGATAATTCGTCTGCCCGTTGGGCAAGTCAGCGGTCCACTCGAAATTCGCCGCAGGTACTGCGCCATCTTCAGGGTCCGTTGCATCGCCGGAGAGGGAGATTGTCCTGTTCAAATTAATCGTAACGCCTGCCGGGGGTGAGATGATCGTCACTGTCGGCGGCTGGTTGGTTCCGGCAGCATCGACCTGAATTCGGACGGTGTCGCTGGCACTTTCACCGCCGTTATCCACGACCGTGAGGATGGCATCGTAGGTTCCGGCATTTTGATACGTGTGCTGCGGATCAGCCTGCGCGGAAACCCCGCCGTCACCGAACTGCCAGTCATAGCTTGTAATCGTACCGTCGGGATCATAGCTGTTGCTGCCGGTAAATGTCACTGTCAGGGGAGCAGTTCCGCTCACCGGTGCAGCTTCGGCCACAGCCACAGGCGGCTGGTTGTTGCTGCCTGCAAAAGTCGTCGCTGTTGCCGTGTTGCTGAAGCCGGATTCGCCATCAGCATTGTAGGCATACACACGGTAGGAATACTCCGTTCCCGGCTGCAGCGTATTGTCACTGTAGCTGGTGCTGTTCGCGGCGATATCTGCGATCATGACAAAAGAGCCTGCCCCGGTCTTGCGATCGATGCGATAGCCATCTTCATTATCAGCGTTATCAGCCCACGTCAGATCGATCTGATGGGTGTCGATGGCTGTTGCGACAAGATCCGTCGGAGCAGCAACCGAATTCGGGCCACCGATCACGCGGATTCCCAGCCCCATCGCACTGGCGATATCAGCCCAGTCATAGGCGTCGCTAAATCCATCGGAGTGAACCGGGAAAAAGGAACCATCGGGAAAATTCGGCAGATACCGCTGGTTGATGGTCAACCCATCAGTACTGCGGGTCTTCCCTGTAAAATGTCCGATGTACGTCAGGGTTCCGCGTTCGAAAACCTCGAACTCTGTGGGTACGGCATTCTGATCCGAGCAGATGATCCAGCCCTCACCATTTCCCATATCGTACAGATCGATACCTTCCGGATCATCGACGAACAGTCCATTGCCAAAACGGCCTTTGAACGTTCCATCCAGACTGTAAATCATGATGTTGCGCGGGCCCCCTTCATCACAAATATAGGCTTCCTGGTGCCAGGGGTCGATGACGATCGACTCGAGTATCCCCTCTGTGGGGAATTTACGCGAATATGTTCCTACGATGCCGTTCCCACCGGCGGAAATATCGTAGATCACGACTTCATTAGGATTGGTAGCCGTATTTGTTATCCAGGTCTGCAGTACCGGGCCGTCCCAGTACAACGCGATGCCGTATGGTTTGCGCAATTCGGCCGTACCAAAACTACCGAGGAACGTTTTTTCCGGCAGCGCAAAAGCCGAAACCCGGTTGTTGTTGCGCTCAACAGTGAAGACGACATCCCTCACCCCCATCGTCGTCTCGACATTGTACGCTACCGCCACACCGTTGGGATAGTCCAGTTGCCCGGGTCCGGAGCCGGAGCCGCCGATCCGGCCAATGTAGGTATTGGTAACCGGATCATGCATCTCGAGAAAATCACCGGTCTTGTCGGTAATAAAGAGAATGCTGTTGTTTGGGTCAGGCGCGACCCAGATATCGACGGAATCCATCGTTCCGTTGCCACCGGGCGGCTGGTTGGTTCGATAAATGAGCGGTACTGTCGCTGTAATCGCGAACAGAGCAGTCACAGCAGACAGGAGAAAAATTTTACTGAATGAAATACGTTGAAAAATTTTTGGGGGAAACATAACTCACCACACAATAGTTGGGGTTAGAAGTCATAACCATCCGTGGCGAATAACGACCGGGTTCAATGGGGAGGGTGAAAAATTCCCTATTCACATCTCGCTTCAATAAAAAATAAATAATTATACTGTCCTATCGGAAAAATGCAGAAAAAAACAGGGATAATTTTATATTTTTATTGTTTGTTACGTCCTTAAACCGCTATCCCTCTAATTTGTGCGAAAATTTCGCAGTTTTTTTGTTCAACTCGTACTTTCTTCCGACTTGTCAGACCGCGGAAAACAATGCAACATCGTGTGTGCGCAACATCCGGTTTCTCTTCCATTCCGTACCATGAGGCTCGATAAATCGAGCACTACGAACGGTGCTCGCTCACGAGGTGACTGTGCTGAGGGCGTGGGTGGAGGCCTGCCTGTGTGGAAAAAATCACTCCAGTACCCACGCGGCACTTGGAATCCCGCTGCGAAAGCCCTATTTTCTCCCTTCCTTTTGATCGCCCGTTGCTCATCCTGTGTGATCGATTGCTCTTGAAAAGAGGCTCTTCCTCAGATTGTGTGGGTTGGGAGATTATCGTTTTGCAAATCCGGTCGGTGTTGCGGGTTGTAAAAATGATATTTGTCCCCGGCCGGATTTTTGAT
>DRLW01000652.1 GCA_011375275.1 Bacteroidota bacterium | reverse complement strand
CAAAGGCGACAAACTCACTGCTGCCGCCATGGTCGATTTGATAAAGTCACGGCGCTTCATTTTTCCTTCCTCCGGTTGATGGGTGATATAGCTGCAGCAACCACAGCTCTGTACAAATCCGTGCAGCGCTTGCAGTACAGTGGTCATGAGTCACCCCCACGAAGACGGTGTTCCCCTCAGTATGCTGCCAGAAGACGTACAGCGTGCAGGATATCCTGTTCACCGGCGAGAAATGCCTGTTCAAGCGGCGGGCTGTAAGGCACGGGCGTGTCCAGCGCGGCGATGACCTGCACCGGTGCATCGAGATATTCGAATGCCTGTTCGGCGATGATGGCCGCCACGGACTGGCCGATGCCGCCGGTCTTGCTGTCTTCCTGCACGATCAGTACGCGGCCGGTTTTCCGGGTGCAGGCCAAAATCGCCTCATGGTCGAGGGGCTGGATGCTGCGCAGGTCGAGGACCTGGCAGGAAAGCCCGTCCTCGCGGGCGACTTTTTCCGCTACGGCAAGACAGCGGTGCGTGTATGCACCCCAGGTGATCAGCGTCAGGTCACTGCCGTCGCGCTTCAGGTGAGCTGTGCCAAGGGGCAGGAGCGTGTCCGCATCAGGGAGTTTCTCCTTGATGTGAGCATCCCGGTACAGGGCGATGTGTTCGTAAAACAGCACCGGGTTGTCGTCGCGGATTGCGGCTTTGAGCAGAGCTTTGGCCTCGCGCGGCGTGGATGGGCTGACGATTTTTAGCCCGGGAGTGCGATAAAACCATGGCTCGGTATCCTGTGAATGATACGGCCCGGCCTGGCGCAGGCCGCCCCAGGGCATGCGGATGGTCAGAGGAACAGTATGGTTCCAGCGAAAGAAAATTTTTGCCGTATTGTTGACGAGCTGGTTGAAGCCGCTGGCGATGAAATCGTTGAACTGAATTTCCGCCACCGGCCGTTTGCCGAGCAGGGCAGCGCCGGTCGCTGCGCCGATGATCGCGGATTCAGAGAGGGGCGTGTTGAGCATGCGTTCGCCGAAGCGTTCGAGCAGGGATTTCAAAATCACAAAGGCATTGCCATAGCTGCCGCCGACATCTTCGCCGAGGATGAAAACCCCGGGATCGCGCTCCATCTCTTCTGCCAGCGCCTCGACGATGGCCTGCCAGTAGGTTTGGCCACCGGGGTCAGGTGTGAATCCCGGCTCGTCAACGGGGTGCCACGTGACAGGCGGCGGCCAGGGTGTATCCCGCCCGGCGAGTTCGTTGCGCCGGATGGCGCGCGGGCCTCCGGAAAAGACCGGATCCATACCGCGCGTGGCCTCGGGCCAGGGCATGGCGATGACCTCCTGTGCTGCTGCCTCGATTTCTTTCTCAATTTCAGCGCGCAGCGCTTCAGCCTGTTTTTTCGTGAGAACCCTCTCGCGGATGAGCTGTTTTTCATAGGCGCTGATCGGGTCTTTCCTGCGCCAGTACGCGTAGCGATCGGGATCGATATAACCACCGGCTTTGAGCTCAGGATATTCGAAAAAACGGTCCGGCTCATGGCCGAAATAGAGCATGTCATCGTGGTGGGCGTGGCCACACATGCGCATGGCTACGAGTTCGATCAGCGCCGGGCCTGCGCCGGTGCGGCAGCGGTCAACCGCCTGGGTCACGGCCGCAAAAATCGCCTCCGGGTCTGTGCCGTCGATGGTGATCGAAGGAATGCCGTAGCCCGGGCCGCGTTCCGCCAGACGAGAGCAGGCAAACTGTTCCTCTGTCGGCGTGGACAGGGCAGTCTGGTTATTCTGCACGATGAAAACCACGGGCAGTTTGCGCACGGCGGAAAAGTTGATCGCCTCGTGCCACTCGCCCGTCGAAGTTCCGCCGTCGCCGATGCAGTTCAGCACGACGCGGCCGGTTCCCTGCACAGCCAATCCAAGCCCGCAGGCCGTGCCTGAGCTGAGGCCGATCGGTGCTGCCGGCGGCAAAATCCCGATGCTGAAGTCACCGATATGCAGGTCCTTGCCAAACGTCGGTTTGCCCGGTTTGCCCATCTGTGCAGCGATCACGTCTGCCGGCTTGAGACCCATGGCCAGGGCGAGCCCGAGATCGCGAATCATCGGTGTGACCAGATCACCGTGCCACGCACCATCAGAGCCCGAATAGTCCGGCCCTCGCCGCAGACGCACGGCTGCGGCATAAATCCCCTCCTGGCCGGTAGAGCGAAACCCCTTGCCCTGAAAAGCGACGCCCTGCGGCGTTTTGATTTCACTGCCGGAAAAGAATTTTTTCAGACGAGCATCGAGCAGACGCGTGCGCAGCATGCCGGTGAAGATTTCTAATTTTTCTGCAGCAGTCAGGCTTGCGCGCAGACTGCTGCGGGCATAGGCTGCCTCGATCGCCTGCTGGAGTGTGCTGCTGTTGTGGGTAAAGGCAGCCCTGGCCGAACTCCCCGGCCAGGTTTCAAAAGTACCGGATGGCTGTTTTTTGCGCAGCAGCTTGGCGATGGCAGAGATGTGTTTTTTTCTGAGGCTTTCGAGGTCTTTATCGCTCAGGGTTTTCGCAGATTCCAGCTCGCGGAAAATTTCCATGCCCTCTTCTGCGATAAAAGGTGCGTGTTGCAGAAGGGTAGCGCGCAGCTCATCGTGTATGAGGGAAAGGGGGATACGTGTCTTTTTGCCGGCAGATTTCTGGCGCGTACTCATCGGTAGGTCTCCGGAAAATCATCGCTGTCAATGTAAAGTCGCTCTGAGAACAGAGCGGAAGCTATATAAAAGCTGGATCGCGTGCAAATGAATTGAAACGAATGCAGCATGGAGTGGTGGCGCGGTCTTCTGTCCGCTTGATGTTGTTCCAGGGCCTGTTTGCCTTTATCTTGCGTTTCAGAGGAGAAGGCTTTGCGCTTTTTCCCATCATTCCGATTCATCTTGTGGAGGCAAAATGTTTTATGAGCACATCAAGGCTCTTGCGGTTACCATTGGCCCGCGTGGCAGTGGGACTGAAAATGAGCGACAGGCTCTGCGGTACTGTGCCGCTGAGCTGCGCACCCTCGGCTTGCAGGTGGAAGAGTCTGCGTTCCGTTCCGTGGCTTCGGCGTACCGGCCTTTTATCCTGGTCTCATCTCTGGCGCTGCTTGCTGTCGCGGTATGGATGGCAGGTGTCCGGCACGCGGCGGTGTTGCTGGCAGCTCTCGCCGGCACGGCTGCTTTTCTTGAAATTTTATTTCTGCCGAACCCATTGAACCTGCTGCTGCCGAAGAAGACCAGCGGAAACGTCCTCGGGAAACTCCCTGCCGGGCACGAGATGCGGCAAAAAATCGTGCTCGTCGCACATGTCGATTCCCATCGCACACCATGGATCTGGCGCTCGCCGCGCACGTACGCCGTCTATCGTTTCCTCAGCACTGCGGCAATGCTTGCTTTTCTCAGCCTTCCTTTTGCTCTATACGCTGGTTCCCCGCTCATCATTTCCCTGGCTGCGGTGCTGCTTTTTTTGACCGTGCTCATGACTCTGCAGGCTGAACTGTCTCCCTATACTCCGGGCGCAAATGACAATGCCTCAGGTGTGGCCATGGTGCTCGATCTGGCAGCGCATTTCAGCGAAAAGCCTCTGCCAAATACTGAGCTGTGGTTTGCCTTTGTGGGCTGTGAGGAAGTGGGTGCGCACGGTGCCGCTGCCTTTGTGCGGCGCTATCGTGATCAGCTCGGCAACGCCAGAGTGGTGGTTGTCGATAATATCGCCGGGCCGGAGACTTCTCCGCGCTATTATACCAGTGAAACCATGCTGCGTCCGGTGCGCTGCCCGCAGGAGCTGCTGGCTCTGGCAGAAAAAACCGCTCATGAACTCCCCGAAACCGGCGCCAGAGCGTTTGCCCAGAAAGGCGCGTACACCGATGCCACCCCCTTCCTGCTTGCCGGCATCCCCTGCATCGCCGTCGTGAACCACAGGGATGACGGCTGGATTCCCGACTGGCATAGCCTGACCGACACCATCGGGCATATCGATACCGAAGCCTTTGAGAAAACGCGCCGCTTTGTGCTCGCGTTCATCAACCGGCTCGCACAGTGAGTGCCGCTTGTTGGCGCGCCCGGGATTGTGGTGAAGAATGCCACCAGCTCTTTTACCCGGTGCGCACAATGCGCGGTTTGCGCCAACGGGTTATTGCAATTTTGTCTTTTGACCTTTTGCCAAATATTTCGGATTTTAACGCATAACTCCTGCATTATCAGGAATTTTTCTGCGTTCATATCCGGGTATTCACTTTTACTCTGTGCGAGTACCCCAGTTGTACCGCGACATTCATGTCGCGCGCTACGATCTTTTTCGTTATTCAGGGGCTTTAGGGGAGATGGCTGTAACGCGACATTCATGTCGCGAAGTACGATACGTTTCGTGATACAGCATGCTTTTAGAAGTATAGCAGAGACGCGACATAAATGTAGTGGTACGACGAGTGTCAGGGTGTTATGCGCCATTCATGCGCGCGCTACGATCTTTTTCGTTTCAAGCTGCTTTAGTGGGGCTGGCCGGGACGCGACATAAATGTCGCGGTACGACGACACCGGCGCGCAGCGTACAATGGTGAACAAATCGGGATATATGGCATCTCCTGCAACGCAACCGGGCTAAACTTCACGTCTTCAGGAATCCAATGGCTTCTTCGTTTACAATATTGATTTTTTCACGCAGCGATGCAGTGCGCCGGCTCGAACCCGATCTGCTGCAAAATCACGGCACCCGCCCCGGCCTGCGCTTTGTTCAGACGGTAGCGGAATTTGAGGCCGGTCTGAACAACCCGGAGCCGGATGTCGTGCTCGCCGAACTCTTGCCCGGAGATAACCTGTTTGCCGAGGTTCTGGCCGTCGCGCGTGAGCACGCACCACTCACCCCGCTGATCACCCTGACCAGCTCGGAAAATGAAGAAGCAGCCCTCGCAACCATCGATGAGGGTGCGTTTGATTATGTCCTTCTCGAGCACAGCAGACGCCTGAAGCTGGCTATTCACCGGGCGCTTGAAAAAAAACATCTCGATGCAGAGCTCCGGCAGGCGCAGAAGCTCGAAATCATCGGCCGCCTGGCTGCGGGTATGGCCCATGATTTCAACAATATCCTCACCGTGATCTCCGGCTACTCCAGCCTGGCGCTGGAAGAGCTGGCCGCAGACAGCCCGATACGCAAGAGCCTCGAACAGATTCGAAAAGCCGGCAGCGTCGCCTCCACGCTGACGAGGCAACTGCTCTCCTTCAGCCGCCGCCAGGTGATCGAGCCGAAAATCATCAATCTCAACACCCTGCTCTCGGAAATGGAGAAGATGCTGCTGCGGCTGCTGCGCGATGATATCAACCTCAAACTGATGATCGCAACCGGTATCGGTTCCATCAAGGCAGACCCCGGGCAGATCGAACAGGTGGTGATGAATCTCGTGCTCAACGCGCAGGATGCCATGCCCGGCGGTGGTGAAATCATCATCTCGACCTATGCCGCCAGCCGGGAGGATAATTCTTTCCTCGACCGCCCGGGCAGCGCAGAGCTCTATACCTGTTTTGCTGTGCAGGATACGGGCATCGGCATGGATGAGGAAACCCGCGCCCGCATCTTTGATCCTTTTTATTCAACCAAGCCCGAAGGCCGGGGAACCGGGCTGGGACTCTCGGCCGTCTATGGCATCGTTCGCCAGAATAACGGCTTGATCCAGGTGGACAGCGCTCCGGCACAGGGAACGACCTTCCGCGTCTATTTCCCGATCGTGAAACAGGAAGAGCCTGTAGAGCAAGAAGAGATCACCATGGCGGAAGTGGCACAACGCCGGGCGACGATTCTGTTGGTTGAAGATGATGAGAGCGTCCGCGATCTCATCCACCGTGTTTTGACCCGCGAGGGGTACACTATCCTCGAAGCCCACCGCGCCGGTGATGCGCTGATCCTGTGCGAACAGCACTCCGGCACGATCGATCTGCTGCTGACGGATATCATCTTGCCACAGATCAACGGCCGCGATCTGGCCGAGCGCCTGCGCAACCTGCGGCCGAACATGAAGGTCCTGTACATGTCCGGCTATACGGATAAAACCATTTTCAATCCCGCCTTTCTGGAGCAGGGGTATGATTTTATCAAAAAGCCCTTCTCACCGAAAAATCTGCTCAAACGCGTTCAGGCACTGCTCGATTCCCCAGTCCCCTCACCTTAACCTGTTCCGGCTTTTGCCCGGGCCGATCGTTGTGCACGGGCTGATTGCAGATAAAAAAATCCCGCTGCAGGCAGCGCCGGCAACGGGATTTTGCGTTGAAGCAAAAGGGGGTGAACATGGACTACATCACACAGCATGTACCTGGTTCGCCTGATCTGCCGGCGCTTTTGCCAGATGATCCAGCCCCAGCCCCTGCACAAGGCCTTCCTGAACCGGAGCTGCAGACTCATTCAGAGACCTGACTCCGAAGTCCATGCCAACGACCGTGCGCACCGGCCGCTGAAATTTGGGCTTGGCTACCAGACCGGCAATGGCGTCCGCGACATCCTGCGTGTTCGGAGCATCCGGACTGCTGAACATCTCGACGAAATTTCCGATCATAGTGCCGGGAATCTGGCCGATCTCGCCGTACGCATCCATGATCTGTGTGTTGAGATCGTCCGGGATTGAGCCGATCAGACCTGAAGGGAAGGGGCCGGGCTCAACGATGATGCTCTCGATGCCGAGTGGAGTCAACTCGTAGCGATACCCCTCCGTGAGCGCCTCCAGCGCCCATTTACTGGCACAATAGTAGGCGAAAAACGGGAAGACCACCCGGCCGGCAAGCGAGCTGATATTGATGAACAGGCCGTCCCGTTCGTTGCGCATGTGCGGCAGCACCGCCCGTGTGACCCGCTCCACGCCGAAAAAATTCGTGTCGAACTGTTCCTTAACCTGCTGCATGCTGAACGACTCCGACACACCAACATACATGATCCCGGCGTTGTTGATCACAATATCGATACGGCCCGCTTCGCTGATGATATCTGCCACAGCCTGCTCGACTGACTGCTGATCCCTCACATCCAGCTCGATGGGCTTGAGCATCAGCTTCTCATCCTGGGCCAGCTTGAGAAACTCATCCCGCTTCGCGGCGTTTTTGCTGTCTATGGCACGCATGCTCGCATAAACGTGGTGCCCCTGGCGGGCAAGAGTTTCGGCTGTCAGGCGGCCGATGCCGTTGCTGCTTCCGGTGACGAGTATGATTTTTTTCTTCTCAGACATGAAATACTCCTGGTTAGCTTGTTTTTGTGAAGTGGATTAAAGTGTTGTGACTCCTTGAGGACACTCAGTCGAGAGCCTCGTAACTGATTACGGTAAAATCAGCGGCCTGATCGCGTTTCGGGATCAGCGCCTGATAGGCCGGAGAGTGGTACCAGCCATGCGCGCTTTGCAGGTCTGGAAAACGCAGCGAGGCGATGATCGCATGCTGGTGTTTGCCGCAAAGAACGCTGTCTGCCTTTCCACGCAGCGTGATGCTGCCGTCAAAAGGGCTGAGGGTGGCTGGTACCGCCTGAGCGTATTCGCTGAATTTATCCGCGTCGATGATGGTGCCGTGGAAAATTAAAAATGCACTCATGCGCAGCTCCTTTCTTTTAGGGTTAGATGGTTCTGGTTATCCACTTAACTCAGTGCGGTTGCATCTTTTCAGCCAGACCACAGACAAGAACACGTGCCTGCACCAGAGCTGTTATTCCGGCACTGCGCTTTGCCTGGCCTGAATGACAAATGTCGGAATCTGGGCATGGCCTGATTTGCTGAGTGAACTGAATATCCTGATTTGATGATGCAGCCTGACCTGCGGCCGTGTTGTCGACCACAGATACTTTTGGCTGATTTATAGTTGAGTGCTCATCTATAAAAAGCATTTAAAAAAAGCCTGACCTGTGATGAGCGGGATCAGGCTGAGTGCACGAGCTTCAAAACATAACGGCTCAGGTCTTGGATGATCTGAGCATCATTCCCGGCCCTGGCGAGCAGAAGGATGCCCTCGTAATAGGCGAGAACAGCATGAGCTGTCGTCGTCACCTCGCTCTCCGCTATCTGCAGGTCCCCGGCTTCCCGTGCTTCGCGAATGGCCTGCTCGATATAGGACCCGATCTCCATAAAAATAGCATGGATGCGTTCGCGCAGGGCACGATCATCCCTTCCCAATTCGCCGACAAAGCTGCCGAATGCACAGCCTAACACCGGCTCATTCCCTTTTTGCCTGGCAGCATGAAACTGGTAAACCTGTTCCAGCAGTTTGACGATTCGCTGCAAGGGAGGAAGAGAAGGGTCAAAGGCTTTGGCAATGATCTCCTCTTTTGCCTGCTGCCAGTGTTGCTCCATGGCTGCCAGCGCCAGGGCCTCCTTGGATGGGAAGAAATAATAAAAGCTCCCGGGTCTCACATCAGCGCGGGAGCAGATTTCATTGACTCCAACGGCGTGGTAGCTGTTTTCCCAGATCAGAATCAGGGCCTGTTCGATCAGTTTTTCTCTGGCTTCGCTTTTGCGTCCCATAAGTTTTTCACCAGTCACTATGTACGCGGCAGGGCGTCATCGCAGCCGGGGCGATGACCGGGAAGCTGTATGTAGTTGATCACTCAACTATAAAATACGATATCATTCGCCAATGTCAAGAAGTAACCTGAAAAATTTCATTTCTCTCGTCACACAGCTTTGCCGCGCCAGCGGCGGTACACAGGCGCAGCGAGGTCCCGCCTCGCCGGACGTTCTCGGATACTTCGCGATGAGAAACCGTCACTGGTACTCAGGCTCTTGCACCTGCGCGAGATAGTGTTGTGCCCGCTGCAGCAGAGCGTAATCGAGCCAGCGCCTGTCGCCCAATGGCGTTTGCGTGCGGTTGACAAAGCCGACATGACCGCCGCTGCGGGTGATGTGGATATCGAGAAAGCGCGTTTTCGGCAGGGGAGTGTATGTTTCCACGGGGATAAACGGGTCATCGTCTGCTGCGATCAGCGTGGTGGGCGTGGTAATGTGTTCCAGGAACTGGTTGGCGCTGCAGCGCGCGTAATAGTCTGCAGCATCGGCAAAACCACACAGCGGCGCAGTGATGTACTCGTCGAATTCGCGCAGGCTGAGTTTTTCCGGCAGCGCCGGGTGGGTAAAATCTGCAAAAGCCTGCCGTCTTTCCTGGAGGGAAGCGCGCAGCATGCGCACGAAACGCTGGTCGTAGATGAGGTTGCTGCGCTTGCTGATGGCCCGGGCACAGAGTGCGAGGTCCACCGGCGGGCTGACGGCGATGGCACCTGCCAGAGTCTCCGGCAGTGTGGCCTGGCCGTCGCCGAGATATTTGAGCAGCATATTACCGCTGAGGGAAAAACCTACGACCACCATCGGCACATCCGGGGCGTGCTCTGCGGCAAAGCGCAGCACGGTGTCGATATCTTCGCTGCGGCCGGAGTGGTAGAGCTGGCGTGCTTTGCCGGCGCCCTTGCCGGCACCACGGTGGTTGACGCGGATGACGCGCCAGCCCTGGTCGTAAAATCGCGTCGCGATGCGCAGCATGTACGGAGATTCCGAATGGCCGCCCAGCCCGTGGAACAGCACCACGAGCTTGCTCGCCCCGGGCGCTGCCGGAATGTTTTCATCCGCGAGCAGGACATCGCCGCCGGAAACCGGGATGTGCAGGGTTTTTGCCGCTGGCAGGGTGTTTGGCCCCGGCAGGTAGTAGCCGAAGATGGTTTGCAGGTGTCCGCCGCGTGCCCAGCGCGCGGCAGTAAATGGCGGCAGCTCGCTGTTGCCGGTCACGTCCATCGTCTCCCTCCTGAAAATGATATTCCGGGTTTACCCACGGCAGCCCGGGCGTGCCGCAGACCGGGTGCACTGGAACAGGGCCGGGCGCAGCAGCCCTTCGCGGTGCGCCGAAATGCCACGATGCGGAGCGCATAGCCGGCCCGAACTGTGTGGCAGATGCACATTACAGGCCGCGAAGCTTACCCAGGTCACGGCGTTCCTTTTTGGTCGGCCGGCCTTTGAATTTGCGTTTGTTTTTGCGCTCTGCCTCTTGCTGCATTTTCAGCAACAACTTCGCTTCCTCGGATAATTCCGGTGTTTTCTCATCATAGGCCAGTTTGGCATCCCTGGCTGAAAGTCCGCGCACAGGAATCTGCAGCACCTCGAGCTCGCGATAGGTTTTATTGACCTTCACGGTGATCTTGTCGCCGGCTTTAACCGGGCGGCTCGCTTTGGCCACCTGCCCATTTAATTTAACCCGGCCGAGTTCACAGGCCGTCGCCGCTTCCTCGCGTTTTTTGAAAATGCGTACGGTCTTCAGCCATTTGTCGATGCGCATCTCTCCGGGCAGTTCCCGATGTGCTTTTGCCATGGTTCACAGTCCTGTTTTTCTGCTGTCTGCAACTGGTGTGATCTGAAAAAATGCTTATGGAGCGCTTGCTCTGTCCGGATCAATATCTGCCGGCCAGCAGTTCGAGCACCAGCCGGGTGATGATTTCCATGTCAGCGATGGCGATATGCTCTTCGTTGCTGTGCGGCTTTTTAGCACCGATACCGATGTTGATCGCACGCCGGCCGCGGGCATTGAAGATGTTGGCGTCGCTGCCGCCGCTGTACACCTGCGGCTCGGGTTCGAGATTGAGGGCGCGCATGGCGGCGTGCAGGCGCGTGCACACCGGCTCTTCAGGGTCTATCGTGAAACCCTCGAATTCGATTTTGTCTTTAAAACGCATGGAGCCGCCGTGGCGCTGCGCGACTTCTGCTGCTCTGTCTGCGGCAGCCCGCACCCGTTGTTTCAGCTCCTGCATGTCAAAACTGCGGATTTCGCCTTTCATGCTGATCGTACCGGGCACGACATTGGAGGCCTCACCGCCGGAGATAACTCCGATGTTCGCCACCGTGTTGTCGTTAATCCTGCCGGTCGGGAAATCCCGCAGAAAATCGACAGCCATATTCAGTGCATTGATGCCAAGCTCCGGCTCAACGCCGGCGTGGGCAGGCTTGCCGATCATCTCGATGTCCAGTGCAGCAAAAGACGGCGTCTGCGCGACGTACTGTCCGGGCGGGCGCGAACTGTCGAGCACGTATCCTTCTCTGGCGCGCAGATGTTCCGGTTTGAGGGCAGCGGCGCCATACAGGCCGAGCTCTTCAGCAAACGTGAAGATGAACTCTGCCGGTGGATACTGCTGCGGGTGGGCTGCGATCTGCTCCAGTACGGTCAGAAGAATGGCACAGCCGGCACGGTTGTCCGCGCCGAGTATGGTATCGCCGCTGCTGCGGATAACGCCATCTTCGATGCGCGGAACCAGATCGCGTGTCGGGCGCACGGTGTCGGTGTGAGCGCAGAAAAAAAGCACTGGCTCATGGCCCGGATGGGTCTGTACGATGAGATTGCCGGCATCGCCGCCGTAGGGTACTGCTCCGTCATCCTCGATCCAGAAGAGACCGAGCTCATCCATCCGCTCGCGCAGAAAGTCCACGACAGGACGTTCGCGCAACGAGACAGCATCGATTTGGACGAGTTTGAGAAAAGTGCTGACCAGCTTGTCTGAGTTGATTGTCATGATGTCCGTTGAGCTTGTGTGCAGGTAAAATGGAATCGAGAAAAATGAAAAACCACAGGTGTGCGAGGAGGCAAGCATCCCGTTTCAGGCGAAAATGAGCGCTTCGCACAAAGGTTGATCCGGCAGGCCGCACCCGCTCTGCTGTTCCGGTGGCTGGCAAACTACAGAAAAAAGTGGATTCACACAACCGATTTTCTCGCCTTCGGACAGGGCTGCCCGTCCTGTTCTGTTTGATTTCTTGATTCAGAACCTCTACTCTCAGCTTACGCCCGCGAAGATCACCGGTATGCTGCTGGTGCGCCGGTGTGATCGTGCCAAGCAAGAAAAAGGGGGCAGTATGAAAATCCACACAATTTTTCTCGCCTTTCTGCTGCTGGCAGAACCCCTGCCGGCCCAGATCATCATTTCCGAAGTCATGTTCGATCCGCTGTTCGACGAAAACAGCGACGAGTTTATCGAGCTCTACAACCTGTCGCCGCAGGACTCTGTCGAGCTGGCCGGGCTGCTGATCGGTGATCAGAATTCAGTCGAGCCCATCGTCGCACTTCGCGGCGGAACGATTTTGCCTCCGCTGCACTATGCTGTGGTGCTGGATCGCGATTATGAGCTGAGGTCCACGACCTACGACTCGTTGCTGCCTGCACAAACCATCCTGCTCACGGTGGATGACGCCACCCTCGGTTCGCGCGGGTTGTCGAACAGCAAGGCAGAGACCGTGTTGCTGCTCACGGCAACAGGGGATACACTGGCGGCATACCGCTATTCTACCGGCAATGCCCATGGGTTTTCTGACGAAAAAATCGAACCCGGAGCAGGGGACGAGCCGCAGAATTGGCGCGACAGCATCGTGTTGCATGGCACTCCCGGCAAGCGCAACAGCGTCACGCCGTTTCAGCAGGACCTGGCCCTGAGTGTGGATACCCTGGCGTTACGCCCGGAATACCCGCGCGCGGGTCAGGAGTTCAGCGTGCGGTTGCGCGTTGAAAATGCCGGCCGCGAGCCCTCGCCGCAGACTGAGGTGCGTCTCTCGGCTCGTGGTTCTGTGCTCGCCGCGCAGCCGGTCAGGCCCCTGGCTGCCGGGGAAGAGCGCCTGCTGCTCGTTCCCCTGCGACTGGAGCAGCCGGGCGCCGTTCAGATACGGGCAGAGCTGATCTGGCCGGAGGATGAGCAGCCGGATAATAACCAGCTCGTTCTGCCGCTGTTTCTCGGCTGGCCGGAGTACAGCGTGGTGATCAACGAGATCATGCACAGCCCGTCATCAGGGCAGCCGGAGTGGGTGGAGCTGTACAACCGCACCGATCAGCCGGTTCCGCTCTCCGGCTGGCAGTTGCAGGACAGCGGCGCGCGCAGAGCGATCGCGCAGGAAGTTTATGACCTGGCACCACGGGGATTTGCCCTTTTGACAGCGGACAGCACGCTGGAAGATTTTTTCTCTCTTCCCGGTGAGGTACCGGTGATGGTGCTTCCCGGCTTTCCGGCGCTGAATAACAGCAGCGACGCGGTTGTGTTGCGCGATGCGGGCGGGGCACGGATCGATTCCATGCGCTATGCGCCGGGAAGAAACACTGAGCCGGGCCTTTCTCTGGAGCGCCGTAATCCGGACGGGCCATCGACGGATGCAGGCAATTGGGGGAATGCGGTCAATGCGCAGGGCGCCACGCCGGGCCGGCGTAACAGTATATATTCTGTCACACCGCCGGAGCAGATCAGCCTGCGCGTGATACCGGAGTTGTTTTCTCCGGATGGCGACGGCATCGATGAGCATGTGAGTATCGAATACACCCTGCCCGGGCCGGAGTATCGCGTTCGGTTGTTTATCTACGACATGCGCGGCCGCAAAGTGCACGAGATGCTCAACAATGCGGCGAGCGGAACGCGGCGGAGCCTCCGTTGGGATGGCCGCGATGCGCAGGGGCGTCTGCTGCCGGCCGGGATTTATGTGCTGTATCTCGAAGCCATCGATGCACGCGCCGGAACGTTGAACAAAGCCACTGCCACCACCGTCCTTGCCCGCAGACCCTGACCTCATCGCTGCAATGCACCGGCCCCGGGGTTCTCTCGCTTTTTGTCGTCTGTCCCCGGGAGGGCGCGCATGTGAATTGTCGTGCACCAGTCAACGTCTGGAACGATGGAAAAGCCATCTGTGAACAGTTTGTAAACCGGCTGTAAGTGACTTTTTTTATTGTTTTTTAGCAGAATTACTGATATATTTCGCAATTTGTGTGGAGCGATGTTGGAAATTCAGAAAAACGTGCAGGCCATTCGCGAAAGAATGGCAGCAGCCTGCCACCGCAGCGGGCGCTCTGCTGATGAAGTGACCCTGGTCGCTGTGACCAAGACCGTGGGCGCAGAGCAGGTCGAGGCCGTCATTGCCGCCGGCGTGACGGTCATCGGTGAAAATCGGGTGCAGGAAGCAACAGCAAAAAAACAGGCCGTGAGCAGCGAAGCAAGCTGGCACCTGATCGGCCATTTGCAGACCAACAAAGTCAAAAAAGCGCTGAAGATTTTCGATCTCATCGAGAGTGTGGACTCTGAGCACCTGGCAGAGAAAATTCAGCAGGAAAGCGAAAAACTGCAGCGCACCGTGGATGTTTTCATACAGGTGAATACTTCGGGCGAGCAGAGCAAATTTGGTGTCGCACCGGAGCATGCACTGGGCCTGGTCCGCTCGGTGAGCAGGCTGCCCAATCTGCGCCTCCGCGGCCTGATGACCATCGGAGCGCTCAGCGATGATGAAGACCGGATTCGCTCCTGCTTTCGCATGCTGAGGCAGATAAGAGAGCAGGTGGTTGCGCTGAACCTGCCCGGTGTTTCCATGGAGCATCTGTCCATGGGCATGACCAACGATTTTGAGATCGCCATCGAAGAGGGCGCCACGCTGATACGCATCGGCCGGGCGCTTTTCGGCGAACGCATGCCCTGACAGGCAGCCAGCGAGCGCCCCTGATTTTTTTGCAGATGAGCGCTGCGCCTGGCCGGAATGACACATGCCGGTATCAGGGCCAGGCCCGTTTGGCTGAGTTAGCTGGATACCCTGATGTCTGTTCTCTGGTTATCCATTTAACTCAGCAGGGTTGCATTTTTTCAACCAGACCTGGTGACAACAGCACGTGGCTGCACCAAAGCTGTCATTCCGGTTTCCCCGCAGGGGAAGACCGGAATCTCCCAGACTCAGGCACGTGCCAGAAAAGATGAGATTCCGGCACTGCGCT
>DRLW01000651.1 GCA_011375275.1 Bacteroidota bacterium | reverse complement strand
GCAATGCGCGCGTCTCCGCCGTATCAACCAGAAAGCGCGCTGCAAGAACTCCTTCCTGCAGAGACAGGGTCAGGCGGATCGTTCCCATGCTTTCCGGTTTGAGCACGATTCGGATCACCGATTTGTCCGGCTGCACCTGATCAGCAATCTGCAGACGGATGTTTTCAAAACGTTCGGATGTGACGGCGACATGTGGCGAGGTCTTACCCGCCGGCCTGGCCGGGGAGATCGTTTTCGCGTCCACATGCTCGGTGGTGGCAGGCACGGCAGGGGTTCCGGCGTTAGCTGTTCTTGCGCCAGGTCCGGCCTCAGGCTGTCCCGCGCTTTTTGGTGCAGGATCAACAGGCGTACGTTTTGCATCGAGGCCTGTCAGCTCATCGTGCCCATCCGTGCCCGGCGTAATCGTAGTTTCAACCGGCAACTCTTCGCCGGTAAAAGTTTGCGCGGTACTTCCTGCTGTGGTCTGCGCCGCGCTGTTCACAGCCTGCTGGTTCGGGGCTGCCGGAGCAGCATCCGGCAGGCCGGGCTGTGCGCTTTGCCGGGTCAGGTTATAGGCTGTAAAAGCTCTGGTATTGGTATGGGTTGCTGTTTGCTTCTGCTCATTTTGCACGCGCTCCTCTGCTGCGCCGCTTCTGTCCAGCCGGCTGATGGCATCCCGCAGGGCCGTGCGCCATGATCGGGTGGAGTTCATGAGTTCCGGGGCTTCCAAACCGCGTGTGTTGCCGCCCTCGGGTACAACGGCTGTTTCAAACATCTTGCGCGCGATCAGGTAAACCTGGCCATTGTTATCTTTCAATGTATCGCGCGTGACTTCGAGTACGCTGATGTTCAGCGCTGCCGGCAGGGGCGGCGCAGCGACACCAGTAACGGGCGCACCCGGTTTCGGGCCTGCCGCCTGAGCAGTGACAGGTCGCGCTGTGGCGGCCGCATCATTTTCCTCGCCGGCACGGGGTGTTTCGACTGCGAAATCATCCATCAGCCGCGGGGTGTCTGCCCACCGGCCTTGCCGGGACACAGTCTGTTCTGGCGCAGCAGCAGTGTGGCGAGCCTGCTCGGCGAACAAATCCAACTGCACGGCTCCGTTCTCCGGTGGTTGTGGCGTTGGGGCGGCGGCAGCCTCGGTTCTGTTGATAAATGCCTGCAGGCGTGAGTCATTTTCCCGGATCAGGCGCTCGACCGGCCCGTCTGAGTATTCAGCAGATACGGGCGGTGCCGGCGATGGCGATGGTTCAGCCGTCTTTGCAATTGTGCCGCTGTTTTGGCCTTCTTCTTCCGGCTGTACATCGCTGTGAGCATTTTGCAGAGAAACAGTGACATCAGCAGCCTTCAGCGCGATTTTTCCTCCGGCTTCTGCAGGCTTCGGCACAGCATTCTCTCGGGATTTCTCTCCATCATCCTGCACATCCTCCGCTGTCACGGCAGCTCGTGCGCTGAGGTTTTCCGCCTCCTGACTGCCATCCTTCTGCTCGAAAGCAGGCAGGGAATCAGCCTCATCAGGATTGGATGGAAAAATGTCTGCTGAATCCGGGTTCTCAGTGTCCGAATTTCCGGGCACAAGCGTATTATCCAGGACCTGCACGGGGATGAAATTTTGCAATTGTTTTTCCCGGACCGGATGGCCGATCAGCTCAACAGGGCGATTGGCAGCGGGCTCGGAATCGACGAGCAGGTACGTTTTGTCTTTGGTAGATACCTGAAAGCCGGCGGCAAACTGCTGTGCGCCATCATCATCCGGAATGCTGACAGCGAGCAACACAGGTTGTACATCCGTTTCTGCCAGAGACAGTTCTGCCTGCGGCGGCGAATGTGGCCCAGCATCCTGTGCCAGGGCTTCTTTCAGCACGCGCACGATCTGCACGCGCATCTCATTTGATCCGGGTTCATCACCCGATGTGGCCAGACGGTTTCGCGTCGCAGCGGTCAAATCCGCCAGATCCACAGGTGAGGCAAAGACCGGCTCGTCGCGGGGCTCGTCACCGGATCGTGTTGTGGATACGGTCAGCAGATAATCCGCGATAGAGCCGATTTCCGCAGCAGGGAAAATATCTTCTGGGGC
Source organism: Bacteroidota bacterium (assembly GCA_011375275.1). Classification (GTDB taxonomy): domain Bacteria; phylum Zhuqueibacterota; class Zhuqueibacteria; order Zhuqueibacterales; family Geothermadaptataceae; genus Geothermadaptatus. Next base: position 2,557 of record DRLW01000651.1, on the reverse strand, counting down.
TGCAGGTTCGGGCGTGGCGGTCAGGCCTTCGACAAAAGAGCTGCTCCCGGAAGGCTCTTGCGGGCTGAACTGCCGGGGATTCATCAGCAAAGCACCTGAAAAGATGGCGGCAAAAGTGGCGTCATTCGGCTCTTTCCCGGCCTCGTCCTCCCTGCCGGAAAAAATTTTCATTTCCTCATCGTTTACGCTTTGCTTTGCTGAAAAAAAACCGGCAAATCGCTCAACCATTTCAGCCTCCATTCTCATTGAGATTTCTGATCCTGGCAACTTTTTCTGCCACCTGCGCAGCACGGGCAGGATCCATCGCATTCATCAGCACGCGGGCTTTGCGCGAGCTGGCATTGAGCACCAACGTCACCAGCAGATCGACATCAAGGTTGTTGGTGACTGTTTTCAGATTTGAGGCATCGAGACCGGCAACAATGCCCGCCAGTTTACCGATGCGTTCCTTGCCTTCACCACCGACCTGACCGGCAAGTCTGGCGATTTCACTTTCCAGCTTTTTGACCACATCCTGCCGCGAGCTGATCTCCGTATTCAGGCTGTCGCGCAGCAGGGCCAGCCGTTCTGCTTCTTCCTGTAACATGATGATTTTTTGCTGCATCGCCAGCTCGGCAGCGCGCAATGAGTCCGCGCGCGCCAGCTCAGCTCCCGTCAGTTCTGCTCCTTTGTCCTCAAACGGATTCTCAAAACCGATCAGGGCGATCCAGATGGTGCCGAACGTCATCACGAAGGAAAAAAACGAAAAGATGACCAGTCCGAGGGCGACCTTTGCATTTCCCTGTTCATTCATCGCTCAATCCGTTGCTCTATGCTCAGAGGACGTGGCGCTTGCTGTCAACCGCAGAGACGACCTTCCATCCCGTCGAACGCGCAGCGATTTCATCGTTGAAGGACTGCTCGGCACGCACCACTTCTTTCCGGTGTTGCTCAGCTTTTCGCTCGCGCAGTTTTTCCAGCATCTGCTCTTCACGCGTGATGGTCAGCAATTTATTGCGCTTTTCGGCCAACTGATCCATCACCCGAAAAAGCTGTTCTTTCTCGGAATTAATCTTTTTGTCCAGAAAATCGAGATACGACAACCGCAGTTGGTATTCAGCCGCCTGAAGACTTTCGTTGGCGTTCTGCAACGCCTCGTTTTCGCGCTGCCACTGCTCTCCGATGTGCTCGATTTTCTCTTCGATCCGAACACGCTGCGCTTCCAGACCGGCCAGTTCCTGCTGCACCTGGCGTTTCATGTTCGTTTTCAGGTTCAACACCTGCTCGAGGGAAAATTTAAACCGTTTCATGCTCCTGCCTTTCGCTCCTGTTATTGAGCCCCTAACATTTTCAATACCGTGAGGGTCTCGTCAAGCCCTGTATGTTCATCTATACTCTGGCACAAAAATGCTTTGATGGCCCCCATGCGATCGATAACCCGGTCCAGGGTCGGGTTGGTCCCTTTCTGATATGCTCCGATGCTGATCAGGTCTTCGGACTCTGTGTACGTCGCGAGCTGGTCCCGCAGGGATTGGGCGGCTGACAGATGCTCAGCAGTCACGACCTGAGGCATGACCCGGCTCAGGCTGTGCAGCACATCGATCGAAGGATAATGGCCTCGTGCCGCCAGTTGCCGTGAGAGAACGATATGGCCGTCGAGAATTCCGCGCGCCGTATCGCTGACCGGCTCGTTGAAATCATCCCCTTCGACGAGGATGGTGTAAATTCCGGTAATCGAGCCCGTGGCGCTGTTGCCGGCACGCTCGAGTATCTGCGGCAAGAGGGAAAACGTCGAAGGCGTATAGCCGCGCGTCGTCGGCGGCTCACCGATGGCCAGGCCGATCTCACGCTGGGCCATCGCGACACGTGTGAGGGAGTCCATCATCAGGACGACATTGGCTCCCTGATCGCGAAAATATTCAGCGATGGTCGTAGCCACCAGCGCCCCCTTGACACGCAGCAAGGGCATCTCATCAGAAGTCACCACGACAACGATGCTGCGCGCCAGCCCCTCAGGGCCGAGATCGCGCTGAATAAACTCCGCAACCTCACGGCCCCGCTCGCCGATCAGGGCGATGACGTTGATATCCGCAGTAGCTCGTCTGGCTATCATCCCCAGCAGCGTGCTCTTGCCCACGCCACTCCCGGCCATGATACCGACACGTTGCCCCTGCCCGAGTGTCGTCAGGCTGTCGATCGCCCGTACGCCGGTTTCAAGAATTGCAGCCACAGGACGCCGTTGCAAGGGAGACGGCGGGCTGCTGACAACCGTGCGCATCTCCTCACCGACGATCGCACCGCCGCCATCGATCGGCTCGCACAGCGCATTGATCACCCGGCCACGCAGGCCCTCACCCACGGGAATTGCAGCCTGATTGCCGACCACTTCGACGAGGGCGCCGGGGGCTATGCCGGACAGGGTTTTCAGGGGCATGAGCAAAATATTGCTGCCATGGAACGCGATGACTTCCGCCATGCACGGCTCGCTGCCCCCGCTGGTGGCGATGCGGCACAGTTCGCCGACCCCTGCCGCCGGCCCGGATGCTTCGATCAGCGTACCGGTAATCCGCAGCACCCG
>DRLW01000650.1 GCA_011375275.1 Bacteroidota bacterium | reverse complement strand
TCCGGCGAGCACAAAGGCACCTGGGATGAGTGCGCCATCTGCCACGACCAGCCGGACGACCGCAAGGCTGTCACCTGCCTGAGCTGTCACGAGCACAATCAGCAGGAGATGGATAAAGAGCATCAGGGCATCAGCGGCTACGCATGGAATACGCAGGACTGCCTGTTCTGCCATCCCAGCGGTGAAAAGGGCGATTTCCGCGAACATGACGCCCAGTTCTTCCCCATCTTCTCCGGTACCCATAATGACCAGTGGCAGGACTGCGCCGAGTGCCACACTGTGCCGGAAAACAAAAAGCTGTTCTCCTGCATCGACTGCCACACCCACCGCCAGGACAAAACCGACGCAGAACATGCCGGAATTTCCGGTTATGTCTTCAATAGCACCAACTGCCTCGGCTGCCATCCCAGCGGTGAAAAAGGAGAGTTCCGCGACCACGACGCCCAGTTCTTCCCCATCTTCTCCGGTACCCACAACAACCAGTGGAACACCTGCTCCGAATGCCACACTGTACCGGAAAACAAAAAGCTGTTCTCCTGCATCGACTGCCATACCCATCGCCAGGATATTACCGACACCTTTCACCAGGGTATGACCAACTATGCCTTCAACAGCACCGACTGTCTGGCCTGCCACCCCACCGGCGAGCGCGGTCAGTTCACGGATCACGACGCACTGTTCTTTCCGGTCTATTCCGGCACACATGACAACCAGTGGCAGGACTGCGCCGAGTGCCACACCGTGCCGGAAAATAAAAAGCTGTTCTCCTGCGTCGATTGCCACACCCACCGCCAGGACAAAACCGACTCCGAACATGCCGGCGTCTCAGGGTACGTTTTCAACAGCACCAATTGCCTGGAGTGCCATCCCAGCGGTGAGAAGGGGGAGTTCAAAGACCACGACGCTCAATTTTTCCCCATCTTCTCCGGTACGCACAACAACCAGTGGCAGGAATGTGCCGAATGCCACACCGTGCCCTCGAACAAAAAGCTGTTCTCCTGTATCGATTGCCACGCGCACGCCCGGGACAAAACCGATGCCTTTCACCAGGGCATGCCCAGCTATGTCTTCAACAGCACCGACTGCCTGGCCTGCCACCCCACCGGCGAGCGCGGCCAGTTTACGGATCACGACCCGCAGTTTTTCCCGATTTACTCCGGCACGCATGACAACCAGTGGCAGGACTGCGCCGAGTGCCACACCGTGCCCGGCAATCGCAAGGAATTCTCCTGCATCGATTGTCACACGCACGCTCAGACAAAGACCGACAACGAGCACGCCGGCATCAACGGCTATGTGTACAACAGCGCCAACTGCCTCTCCTGCCACCCGAGCGGGGAAAAAGGCGAGTTCCGCGAACACGATTCCCTGTACTTTCCGATTTACAGCGGCAAGCACAACAACAAATGGGACACATGCAGCATCTGCCACAATGTGCCGGGCAACAACAAAGCCTTTACCTGCCTGGACTGCCACGAACACAGCAAAGCCAGAATGGACGACAAACACCTCGGAGAAGTCAACGGTTACCGTTACGAGAGCACTGCCTGCTACAATTGTCACCCGGACGGAAAGGAATAACCACCATGCACCGCACCTGGAACCGGCTGCTGCTGAGCAGTTTACTTCTGCTGATCTCAACACCCATGCTGGGGCAGAGAAAACCAACTGGTGAAACACGGATAAAGTACATCTCGGCGCAGAGCTATTACATCGAAGCCGGAAAAAAACAGGGCATTGCCATCGGCGACACCCTCAAGGTCATCCGCGGCAAAACCACCATCGCGCTGTTGCGCGTCGTGCAGGCGTCGTCGAAATCCGCAGCCTGCAGCGTGGTTCTGATGAACAGCAAACCGGTCATCGGCGACCGCGTGCTGTTTCGCGTGCGCAATACCCGGCACAAGAGAAAAATGGCGCGCAAAAAATCATCCCGGCGCGCGCGCAGCACCCGGCAGCAGTCCCGTGGGGAAAAGATCAACGCCCTCAGCGGATACATCTCGGTACAGAACACCTGGCGCCAGGCGATGAACGGCAGCACCGCCGGCTCGGTCGTGCCCAGCTTCAGCGGGCGCCTGCGCATCCGCAATATCGCCGGCAGCGGCCTCAGCCTGCGCCTGCGCCACCGCAGCCGGCGCACCATCCGCACCCATGCGACCTACCCGGCCGCAAACCGGAACGACGACTGGTACCACCGCCTGTTCGAAGCCTCCCTCGTCTTTGAAAGCCCGGGCTCACCCTACGAACTCGGCTTTGGCCGCGTGTTGTCCCCCTACATTCGTGGTATTGGCTACATCGACGGCGGGCATTTTTCCAGGCAGATATCGGAAAAAATCCGGGTGGGATTTGCAGCCGGAACCGAGCCGGACCTGATCACGTCAGGCGTTTCCGGGCGGCGAAAAAAATACGGAGCATTTGTGGCGCACCAGCTTGGCGGCACCGGTAACCGTCGCCTCAGTACCACCTTTGCCCTGTCCGCAAGCTATGAAAACGGCATCATCAACCGCGAATTCGTCTATCTGCAGAATAACCTGTGGCTGGCCAACCGGCTGTCTTTTTTTCACAGCGTCGAAGTGGACATCAACCGCCACTGGCGACGCAGCGCCACCGGGAACACTCTCAGTTTCAGCAACTACTACATGAACGCCAACATCGATATCACGCGCGCGTTCTCGGTCAACCTCTCCTGGGATGCACGCAAGAACGTGCGCACGTATGCTACCTATTATAACAGCGCCGACTCCCTGTTCGATGAAAACCTGCATCGCGGGCTGTCCGCCGGCCTGCGCCTGAATCTTCCGGCAGACATGCAGTTTGGCGCCACCAGCTCTCTGCGCCTGCGCAAAGAATCCGCGCGTAACAGCATCTTCCTCTCCTCGTGGTTGCGCGTGCGCCACTTTCCCCGGCGCGGCCATGTGCTGGCCCTGCGCGTTTCGTGGATCAACACCCTGTTTGTCACAGGCTACCGGCCGATGCTGAGCTGGCGCCTGCCGCTCACCCGCCGCATGACGCTGATGATCAAAAACGGCGCCTATCTCTACGACAGCGCCGCGGGCATGAGCAAAAACTTTTACTCGGAAATGCAACTCCACACCACCCTCATGCGGGCCTGGTTCATAGAGCTGAGCTACCGGCAATACTACGGCACCCAACTCGAATCCCTCGAAGCCTTTGTCGAAGCCGGATTCAATTTTTAGCTTGCCCCCCTCAAGCTGAACCTGACCCGCCACCCGCAAATACTCATCAGGTGGTCGAAAACTACGGGCCCGGGGGAGTGACATCATAACTCAGCACGCGTCAAAAAACCAGCAGAACAGATGTTTGCGCCCCTCGGCAACAGTTCCTCCCTTCTCCCGGCATAACGGCAGGCCCCGATCAGGCCCCCCGTCACAATCAGTTTCCCCCCTTGTTCACACGAAACACCATCTGACGCAGAATGGAACCCGGGAAAAACCTCGCCAAAAAAACACAC
>DRLW01000649.1 GCA_011375275.1 Bacteroidota bacterium | reverse complement strand
GTCATTCCGGCCAAGCGAAGCGCAGTTCCGGAATCTCATCTTTTCCGGCACGTGCCGAAGTCGGGGAGATTCCGGTCTTCCCCTGCGGGGAAACCGGAACGACGGTCCTGGTACAGGCACATGCTGTACTCAGGCAGCCTGGCTGAAAAGATGCAACCATGCTGAGTTACATGGATAATCCGACCTCGCCATCAGTCCAGCCCGTATTTTGACAGTTTGTACAGCAATGTCGTGGTTTTGATACCCAGCCGCCGGGCAGCTTCGGCCTTGACACCGTGTGCCTGGCGCATGGCCTGGCGGATCAGGCTTCTCTCGACTTTTTCCAGAATGCTGGTGAGGTCGCTGTCGCCATGATCCTGCAGCAGAAAGGCATCGGCATCACGGCTGAGGGGCGGCAGGTCATCCACGCCGATGACTTCGTGATCGCAGAGGACTGCGGCGCGCTCGATGATATTTTCCAGCTCGCGTACATTGCCGGGCCAATGGTACTCCTGCAAGACCGCCAGAGCGTGTGCGTCGATTTCCCGGGCGATGAGCGCGTGTTTGCGCTTCAGTTTTTCGAGAAAAAATCGCGCCAGCTCCGGTACATCCCCGAGACGCTCGCGCAAAGGCGGCAAAGTGATGGGCAGGATATGCAGGCGGTAGTACAAATCTTCGCGGAAGCGGCCGGCTTCGACCTCTTTTTGCAAATCCCGGTTCGTGGCCGCGATGATGCGCACATCGACGCGCAGGGTTTCCTCACCACCGACACGCTCGAACTCCTGCTCCTGCAGCACGCGCAGCAACTTGATCTGGATCGCCGGGGTGATTTCTCCGATTTCATCGAGAAAAATCGTGCCGTGGTCAGCGAGTTCAAAACGGCCGCGTTTTCGGTGCAATGCACCGGTAAATGCTCCTTTTTCATGGCCAAAGAGCTCGGACTCGATGATCCCCTCGGCCAGCGCGCCGCAATTGACTTTGATGAACGGCATGTGATGGCGCGGGCTGTTTTTGTGCAAAGCGCGCGCGACCAGCTCCTTGCCCGTCCCGCTCTCGCCGTAGATGATCACAGAGGCCTCGCTGCGGGCTGCCCGGGCGATGATTTTGTAAATTTCCTGCATCTGCGCCGAGGTGCCGATGATCTCGCCCTGGTTGAACTCCTGCGCTACCTCCTCGCGCAGGTAGCGGTTTTCATCCTGAAGCTGCTGCATGACCCTGCGGCTGCGGATAGCCTCCGCAATACGATCGATCTTGACGCCGATCTCGTCAACCGAAAAGGGCTTGGTGATGAAATCCGCAGCGCCCTGCTGCATGGCCTGAACCGCCAGCTCGATGGAACCAAAAGCAGTGATCAGCACCAGCTCGATACCGGGGCGAACAGCCCTGGCTTTCCCGATAAAATCGATGCCATTCATGCCCGGCAATTTATAATCTGCGATAGCCAGATCGGCTGTTTCCCGTTGCAGAAATGCGAGCGCCGGCTCAGCTTTTTCAAAACTGCTCACCGTATGCCCGAGATGCGTGAGCACCTGTTGCAGTCCCTCACGCATAGTCTGGTTATCCTCGACGACGATGATATGCAAACCAGCGGTCTGTCGTGTCATTTTTTCTCCACATTACCCTGTTCCGGGAGCCATACCGGCAAGCATGCGCTCAGGCTTCTTGCAGGTAAAGGACAAAGCAGGCCCCCTGTGAAACCGGCTCCAGCTCGATGCGCCCGCCGTTAGCCAGTGCAAGCAAGCGCACCAGGGCCAATCCCAGGCCTGTGCCTTCGTTCTTGGTCGTGTAAAAGGGTTCGAAAATTCGCTGCACCTGGTCTTCAGCAATTCCCGGGCCATTGTCTGCGATGCGAATACATGCGTGTCCACCGCTCCGCTGCGCGCTGATCTCAACCGCGGGTGCTGCCCCGGAGCGTGCCGCCTCGGCTGCATTGCGCAGCAGGTTCATCACCATCCGGCGTAAATGGCCGGGGTCTGCCTGCACGTGCACGCCGGGCTCGCAGTCCGTGCGCACGGCAATATCAGCCAGTTCTTCAGCCATGAGGGCAAGCAGCTCATCGATGATTTTTTCAACAGCAACCGGTTCCGGTGCTGCCTGAACGGGGCGGGCATAATCGAGAAAATCGCTGACGATCTGCTTGAGGTGGTGCACTTCCCGGCGGATTTTCTCGATCTCATGCTCGCCGCCGGCCAGCTTTTTCTTCTCCAGCAACCCGGCGAAAAGCTCGATGCCGCCGAGGGGGTTGCGGATCTCATGAGCGATTCCCGCCAGCATCATCTGCTGCTGGCGCTGGCGCTGCTCGATGGCCGTACGCATCTCCGCGATGGTCTGCGCCAGGCTGGCGATCTCTTTGCTGCCCTTTGCAGGCAGCGGCGTGCCGAATTCGCCCCGGCCGGCGTCACGGGCGGCGAGAGACAGGGTTTCAAGCGGGCGGGTGATGCGGCGCGCGAGCACACCGGCGAGAAGAACGGTCAGCAATACGGCCAGGACCGCGATGCTGATCAGCATGCGCCGGACTTCGGCAACAGCGGCCAGGCTCGCAGCACTGCCCTCGATGCAGATGATGGCACCTGCAGGGTCCTCATCGATGCGCACCGGGGCATAGGCTGCCTTGAAGAGCTCGCCCCGGCTGTCGCGAAAAAGTTTCGAAGTCACCGGGATCGCAGACTCACGCACCCTTTGCAGCTCCACGCGGTCGAAACGCAGACGAACGTACTCATCGCCGGTGCGCAACGAGCCGGCGCTGTCGTAGATCACGCGCAGATCCGGTGCGAGCAGCAGCACGCGAGCGACATGCTCCGGGCTGGTCTGGACGATAGCAAGTTTTTCGCGCAGGCGTTTCATGGTGCGCGTTTCATCATCGCCGGGCTGCAGCAACACGGCACGGGTGTCGCGCACCTGTTCTGCCAGCATTTCCGCGACCACGAGCAGCTTCCTGCCAAGCTCATGCTCGACCATCGTGCGCATGCGCCAGTCGATGTACATACCGGTTCCTGCCAAAACGATCAGCATTTGCAGGGTAAAAAACAGCAGTATCTGGCTGTGCAGGGGATACCGGCTGCGGCTGAATGGCCCGGGACGGCGTGTCGGCACGGTTTTCATCTTTCTGTTCAGAGTGATTTTGCGATGCTGCGGGCGGACTGAGCAGGCAATGTATGAAGCCGCATCACTCCGGCGCAAGGCATTTTGCTTCAACTTGTGTCACCGCCCCACAGATGGACACCCGCCACCGGCCCATGCAGCGCAGAACTGCTTTCACCAGCCCGGCGCAGGCAGCAGGTCTTCTTCCGCGGCACACGAGCGATCGTGGCATTTTTTCTGCAAAGCAGATCGACGATTTATGACAGCATCCAGAGGAAAGGAGCCAGGCGGCCCCGATTTTTGCAGACGTGAGCGCTGTGCACAAGAAAATTCAGGGTAAAAATACGTACCACTCGAAGGAAAGCAGGATAAAACCTTGCTGTTTTCAGAGTATATTGTTATCATTTCTTCTACTTCACGTCTCTTCTGCAAAAATCGCGCTTCGCCGGGGTACTCCCGATCGCGCCTGCAGCGGCGAGGTGGTGCAGACACCTGTCCGGCCCGAAAGAAAATTTTCTGTTTTCCCGACTTTCCTCAGCGCGAAGCGATGATTTGTGAATATTGCAGGACAAGCAACCCACGACTCCAGGCGCACGAGTTCATTTTTTACACAGGCACCGCGTTCATCCGTGTCCATAAAAAGGTAAAGAATGATTTTTGATCATCTGCGAAACAAGACGTTTTTCGCTTTCACTCTCCTCACCCTGTTGACCGTTGCCCTGTCCGGCCAGACGCGCTTCGGCGCACGCAATCTGGCCCGGATCATCGAAACCGATGACTCGGCATTCCGCTTCACTGAAACCATCATCGCACTATCCAGGGACGGTAGTGAAGACCTGCTGGGGGAGCCCTTCGACAGCGAAGCCTATCTGCTCTATATCCGCAAGATGGCGCAGAAAGTCGGCATGCGCATCGACCGCAACGACCCTCCGCGTAAAATTGTCAGCACCATCAGCTCCTACCTCTATGACGAAATCGGATTCCGTACAGACTATGCAGACACCAACGGCATTAACCCGCGCAATCTGCTGCTGAATACTGTTCTCGACCGCAAAAAAGGCTACTGCCTGTCCCTGTCTCTCCCCTGGCTGATCATCGCCGAGGAACTCGACCTGCCCATCTATGGCGTGGCTGCGCCCGGGCATTTTTTCGTCCGCTTCGACGACGGCGTGATCGCCATCAACATCGAGACCACTGCCGGCGGGCAGATCATCGACGACGATTACTATCTCGAAAAATACAAGCTCAAAGACGACACCTCGTTTTACATGCGCAATCTGACCCCACGCCAGGTCGTCGGTGTCTTTCTCAACAACTACGGCAACTGCTACCGCAGGAAGGAGAAAACGCGGGAGGCTCTGCTCGCGCTGGATGGCGCCACGCGCATCAATCCCGACTATGCTGAAGCGCACACCAATCTCGGCATCGCCTATTTCGATCTCGGTGACTACAAACGTGCGGTGATCGAACACCGCAAAGCGATCGCCCTCAACGCCAACCTGCCCG
>DRLW01000648.1 GCA_011375275.1 Bacteroidota bacterium | reverse complement strand
CATCTTATCTCCCCATGATTCTGGTCATCCACTTAACTCAGCACAATTGCATCGTTGCAACAAGACCGCCTGACAACAGCACGTACCCGTCCCCGAACGGTCATTCCGATTTCCCCGCAGGGGAAGACCGGAATCTCCCAAGCGCAGGCACATGCCAGAAAAGATGAGATTCCGGCACTGCACTTGGCCGGAATGACAGAGGTCGGTATCTGGGTCAGGCCCGGCCTGCTGAGTTAACTGGATACCCGGACCAATGATGAATAACATCGGTTCAAAAAAGCTAAATGTGCCCGGCTGCAGACCCGTGGCCGCGATAAAACATCGCTGTACTCTATTCAACCACAGGGCATAAAGCGACGTAGTTTATACTCTTGGAATTAGATCAGGAGGGTCCGTCCTCAAATGAAGCCAAAAGACATTGTTTTTCAGAGAGGGTAGCCTTCGTGACCCCAACACGAGTTGGCTATCTTTTCAGCGGTTGAGATTGAGGTAGCAAAGCAAGCCGTAACAAATCCGGGTAACTCGTTATCAGCTTCTCTTCGTCCAGAAGATATCTGTTGTATAGAGACAAAGAAGAGTTTTGCGGAAAATTTTTTCAACCTCGCGGAGGCAGAACCCACGAGGTTGAAAACTTCTCTCACTTTTCGGGGTTCCAGCGCGCGGCATCGATGATGGACCACAAGTGAATGATCCAGCCGAGCAGGAAAAGCCACAATATCCCCGCCATGACGAATTGAATTGCGGCCATGAGCACTCTGCCCTGCACAAGCTGTCCGAGACCGGGGATAAAAAAACTCGCCAGTGCTGCGATCACATTGCCGGCAGAACCCTGCCCTGTTGCTTCAGCCATTTTACTCTCCAATATTTACGGTGTGAAAATTCGGACATCCTGTCATACAGCGCTTTCTTCAGCCCGCTTTTTCATGTCACGCCTTGCGCATGGGAAGCGGGATAACTGAAATCTCTTTTCCAGACCGTGATGATGATCAAATCCTCTGATCATCTCTGTTGAGATGAAAAACTTTCGAATTTATGAATTTTCAGGTTATATTGTGAAATAACCCGAGTGATTCACAGCTCCGTGCTTCGGGCAAGACAGCACGGCCCTGGGAGCACCGCGACCACGTTTATTCAGCCTGTGTGCATCAAAAGATGAAAAGAGCCCGCGTTCCGGTATCCCCGAAAGCTCGCACCGGTCCTGGGAGACTCCGGCACCGTGCTACGCTCCGGCCGGGATAAAGATGCAAAAAGCTGCCGGCCCGCGACAGCGACTGAATGGATACAGACACTTCGCAGAGCGGAATTTTTCGGTTTTGCCGGCTTTTCCGGTTCAACGTGCGCAGTTGTGAATAAACCGGGATGAAAACATCGACACAAATATACTCAGGAAAGGTCATAATGATGCAACAAAATTATATCGAACGCGTGGTCGATCTCACCGATCCGGCGCGCAATACCATTTTCAACATGACGGTCGATGAGGCGCGCGACCGTATCCGGAGTGGCGACAGCGAGGCTGTTCGGGGGATCGACGGCCATTTTGCGCTTGTCGCTGCCGAAGGCAAGCTCATCCGCATGGCGCGCTCTCTCAGCCGGCCGCTGCGCTACTTCATCGCCAAACAGAGCGAGGGGCCTTGCCTGGTGGTAGCTGAGCGCATCGATACGATTTATGACTGGCTGCAGAAGGAAGGATTTGCTGATCAGTTTCACCCTTCGTACACGCGCATGGTGCCGGCGCACTACATCACAGAAATCGCCCTGCTGGGCTGCCCGGATCCCAATCCGCAGTACCGCCGTTTTTTCACGCCACAACGCAATGCCCTGCCTGCAGATGTGCAAATCATCGGCGAGCGCTACATTGCGGCGGTGTATGAGGAAATCAAAAAATGGCTGCGCAACGCAGCACAGGACGGCCCGATCGGCGTCAGTTTTTCCGGCGGGATCGACAGCGGCTCGGTGTTTCTGCTGACCTACCACGCCCTGCTGGAACTGGGCATGAGCCCCTCGCGACTGAAGGCCTTCACTTTATCCCTCGGCGATGCAGGTGCTGATCTCTCCCAGGCGAGGCGGTTTCTCGAAAAACTCGATCTCGGCTTGTTTTTGGAAGAGATCATCGTTTCGCCGCAGGACATCGACTGGCGCGAGACTATCCGTGTGGTTGAGGATTATAAGCCGCTCGATATCCAATCCGCTGCCATGAATCTCGCTCTGCTGAAAAACATCCGCCGCCGCTATCCTGACTGGCGCCTGATCATCGACGGCGATGGTGGCGATGAAAATCTCAAAGATTATCCGATCGAAGAAAACCCTGAGCTGACGATCAAAAGCGTGCTCAACAATCTCATGCTCTATCACGAAGGCTGGGGCGTCGATTCCATCAAACATTCGCTGACCTACAGCGGCGGCCTGAGCCGCGGCTACATGCGCACCTGGGCGCCTGCCGCGCACCTCGGGTTTCAGGGATTCAGCCCGTACACAGCGCCGGCAGTCATCGAAATCGCCGAGGGCATCCCCTTCATCGAGCTCACGCAGTGGGATCATGAAAAGCTGTACAGCCTCAAGGGCGAGATCGTCCGCCGGGGCGTCAAAGCCATCACCAGCATGGATATGCCGGTTTTTGAAAAACGGAGGTTTCAGCACGGAGCAACAGCCGACGGCGCGATCGGAGGCCTGTTCCCAAAATCTGAACTCAGCTATCGCCGTGCATTTTCAGCTCTGTATGAACACGATGATGCAGACACCGTTTGAGATCGACGAGCGCTGGATTTTGGCGCAGCGAGGTGCGAAGAATCCGGTTTCGGCGCAGCGGGCGTACCACACACTGGTCGAAGACGAGCGCACAGCCTCGGGAACGGTCGAGCCGGTAGCCACGCTTTTCCTCACCAACAGCGAATGCCCGTTTCGCTGCCTGATGTGTGATTTGTGGCAAAACACCCTCACTGGCCCGACTCCGGCCGGAGCGATCCCTGCGCAAATCGCTGCTGCCTTGCGCGAGCTGCCCCCTGCACAGCACATCAAGCTGTATAACAGCGGCAATTTCTTCGACCGCAAGGCCATCCCGCCGCAGGACCTGCCGGCGATTGCAGAGTTGGTGCGTCCTTTCAAAACCGTGATCGTGGAAAACCATCCCCTGCTCACGGACGAACGCTGCCTCGAATTTGCCGGACTGTTGAAAGGCCAGCTCGAGGTGGCTATCGGGCTGGAAACCGTGCACCCGCAGGTCTTCCCCCTGCTGAATAAACGCTGCACCCTGGCCGATTTCCGGCGTGCGGTGGCGTTTTTGGTGAACAATGGAGTCCGCGTGCGCACCTTCATCCTGCTGCCCCCTCCGTTTCTTGAGCTCAATGACGGTGTTCTGTGGGCACAGCGCAGCATTGATTTTGCTTTTGACTGCGGTGTGGACTGCTGTGCCATCATTCCGACCCGGACCGGCAACGGTGCGCTGGATGCCCTGCAAAAGGCCGGTGCCTTCACGCGCCCGGATGTACGCGCACTCGAACAGGTGACCGAGTACGGTATCCGCCGCGGGCACGGACGCGTATTTGCTGATTTGTGGGATCTCGAGGGTTTCAGCACCTGCAGCGCTTGTTTCCCGGCGCGGGCGGCACGCCTGCTGAGGATGAATCTGCAGCAGTCCATCCCTGAACCTGTGGCGTGTGATTTTTGTGATCCGGCGAATCATCGATAGCCGGAGAGAGGAACTCTGGTTATCCAATTTTCTCAACATTGGGCCATAGCCCGGTGCTGGGAAAGTCATTGCACTTTTTTCATGCCCCAGTTTTTTTCAGCTCAGGAATCGTCATCTGTCATTCCGGCCAGGCGCAGCGCAGTGCCGGAATCTCATTTTTTCGGGCACGTGCCTGAGTCCGGGGGATTCCGGTCTTCCCCTGCGGGAAAACCGGAATGACCGTTCTGGTGTCGGCACATGCTGTGCTCTGGTGGACTGGCTGAAAAAATGCAACCATGCTGAGCTAAATGGATAACCAGAGGGGGAGAAACACACCTTCAAAATAAAAACAAGACAATACATCCATGCCTATCCACACGATCGCCATTTTCGGCAGTGGTTTTGCCGGCAGCCTGCTGGCGCTCATCACAAAAAAAATCGGTTACGCTCCCATCATCATCGAAAAAGGGCGGCATCCGCGCTTTGCCATCGGCGAATCATCCACGCCGCTGGCGAATCTCCAGCTCGACCAGCTCTGTACGCGCTATGGGCTCGACGCCATACGCCCGTTGTGCAAACACGGCACATGGCGCGAGCATTATCCGAACATCCCCCATGGTTTGAAGCGGGGATTCAGCTTTTTTCACCATCCGCATCCACAGGGATTCCGCTACTCGCCACGCCACAGCAACGAACTGCTGGTAGCCGCAAGCCGCGACGACGCCAGCGGTGACACGCACTGGTTCCGCGAAGCGTTCGACGCCTTTCTTGCCGGGCAGGTTGCCGAGGCCGGCATTCCATTCCACGACCGCACCGCCGTGCAGACCATCGAAGCGCACAGCGGCGGCTGGCACATCCACTGCGAGAGCGAGGGCAAAGCGCTTACCCTGCATGCGGATTT
>DRLW01000647.1 GCA_011375275.1 Bacteroidota bacterium | reverse complement strand
GGCGAACGGTTGCCTTGCGCAGGTCTGAGAGCGGGGCGCTCATCTTTATGCTGCCGGCCTGTATGAAAACCTTGCCTTCTTTATCCGGAGCAGCCAGAATAACAGCGTTTTGATTTCCGGGAGCCCAGATCACCTCGGCACCGACTGCGATCTCTTCGGGACGAAGCTGTTCCTGGCCAGCCTGTCCCCCATGCGGTTGTGCTATTTTCTTTTTTTCAGCCTGCACTGTTTTGCGCGCTTCTTCGACCAGCTCGCGAGCCTTGCGGATCGACTCGCGCGAAGCCTGCTCGCTGCGGATCATGCGCACGGCCTGCTCCACTGCTGCGTTGGCTTTCTGCACAATCTCCTCGGATTCCTGCACCGCCTTTTTCTTCAAAGCACGCTCTTTCTCCCGCAGCGTGGCGGCGCGCTCCTCGTAGAGTTTGATCAGCGCGCGTAACCGGTCATTTTCAAGGCGGTTCCGCTGAATAAGCTCCTGCTGCTCCTGCACCTTTTTTTCAAATTCTGAAATCAGATGATCCAGCCTGTTCTTATCGCTGCCGAGCAGCTCACGCGCCCGCGCGACAATTTTTTCCGGCATGCCGATACGCGCGACGATTTCGAAAGCATAACTGGACCCCGGCAATCCGGCACGAAAACGGTACGTCGGCTCCAGTGTGTCGATATTGAAAATCATGCTGCCGTTTTCCACACCCTGTGTGTCGTGAGCGTACTGCTTCAGCGCGCCGTGGTGCGTGGTGATCATGGCCCGGGTATGCGACTGCCTGAGCGCTTCGAGCGCAGCAAGGGCAAGCGCCGTGCCTTCCTCGGGGTCCGTTCCCGCCCCCATCTCATCGATCAGCACCAGATCATGTTCACCGGCATGCTGCAGCATATCGCGCAGGCGGCTCATGTGCGAGGTGAAAGTTGACAGATCATTTTCTATTGACTGCAGATCACCGATATCGACGTACAGATCACCCATCAAGCCGATCTCGCTGTCCGCGCTGGCGGGAATGTGCAGCCCCATTCTGGCCATGAGCACCAACAGGCCCACGGTTTTCATCGCCACGGTTTTACCGCCGGCATTGGGCCCGGATATGATCAGCATGGTGAACTCTCTGCCCAATTCGAGCTGCAGCGGGACAACCTGCTCTTGTGGCAGTTTTTGCAGCAAAAGCGGGTGGCGGGCTGCATAGAAAACCAGTCTGCCCTCTGCGTTGATGATCGGTTCGTTGCATTGAAACTTGCGGGAATAGAGCGCGCGTGCTCTCAGGGCATCCAGCTCCACAAGCAAGGCGTAGCTTCGCTCCAGCTCATGGATTTTCTGTGCGGCAAGGGCACTGAGGGAGGCCAGAATGCGGTGAATTTCTTCCTCTTCCTGTATCTGCAGCTCGCGGATACGGTTGTTCAACTCCACGGACTCGACGGGTTCGATAAAAAACGTCTGGCCGCTGGCTGACTGATCATGTACGATACCGCCGATCCTGCGGCGGAAATCGTCTTTAACCATCAACACCAGCCGCCCCTCGCGCATCGTGATCAACTCTTCCTGCAGCATGTCACGCGCCGCTGCCTTCTGGGCGATTTGTTGCAGTTTTTTGCGTACGGCCTGGTTGGCCCGTTCGATTTCGCGGCGAATTTTACGCAGTTCCGGGCTGGCGGAATCGCGGATTTCTCCACTCGCTGTATCGATCGCCTCCTGCACAGCCTGTTCAAATTCAGGGTGGCCTTCCAGAGCGTGCATGGCCTGCCAGAGCTGGGGCAGGGCCTCACGGCGGGCTGCGAGGAAATGGCGCACACGACGCACGATACCGGCCAGGCGGGCCAGGGAAATCAGCGACGCCACGGGCAGAACCGCGCCCTGTATTTCCAGAGCTGAACAGGCAGGTTCGATATCATCAAACACCTCCAGTGGAGTATCCTCACCCCGGTCGAGGATGCTGCGGTAATCCGATACCAGAGCCTGTGCCGCGCGGATCATCTCGGGTTCATACAGCAGGGGCGCCTGGATGATGTTCTCCCGCGCCATCGGCGTCAGCGCATTATCAGCGACAAGGTCCAATACCTTTGCCAGCTCAAGTGCTCCGGCCGCGGCCACCGCCCGATCTATTTTTTCGCTGTTTCGAGCCATCGCTCCACTTTCAGTGAACCCAGATCACGCAAGGTGTACAAATAACGGTTGTTGATATTTTCAACCCCAAAAGCTTCAGCCGTGCTTTCGAGGGTGCTGACCAGGTCCGGGACCACCGGAACGGGCCTGACGGCCGTATCGTACAGCGCGGTAAAAACGCCCTCGGCTACAGGGATCAGCCGTGAAGAAGCGACATCGCGTTGGAACGCCGGCCCCGCAGGAATCATGGAGAGAAAAACGGCCAGCAGGCCGGCGATAAAACTGCCTTTAAAAAAGCCGATCAAAACTCCGGCGCTCCGGTCCAGCCAGGGCGGTATTTTCAGGGAAATATGCTGAATCAGCCAGTTTTCCAGAAATTTATATATGAACAGGATGATGACAAAAACCAGGGTAAAGATGAGCGCGATGGTCATTTCCGGCCGTAGCACCACCGCCCTGGAGAAAGCCGGGCCTATAGCAAGCTGCACGCGTAACGCCACGGCAACAGCCGGCACCCATGCAGCAAGACCGACCATCTCTGCAAAGGCTTTCCGGCGCAAACCGTTGAGCATGAAGGCAATAAGAATCACCATGAGAAAAATGTCGAACGCGCGTGCCATGTGCTGCCTCCTCAGCCCTGAGCGAGTTGCTGTTTGACGAGATTCTGCACCTGCTTGCCGTCTGCCCGGCCGCGGGTCTGGCTCATGACGATTTTCATCACTTTGCCAAAATCAGCCATACCCGAGGCGCCTGTCTGTTCTATCGCCGCAGAAATCAGCCCCAGCAGTTCTTCTTCGCCCAGAGCCTTTGGCAGATAGTCCTGAATGACAGCGAGCTCTGCCTTTTCGGCCTCGCTTAAATCTGTCCGGCCGCCTTTTTCGTACATCTCGATGGCTTCGCGCCGCTTTTTTGCCGCACGTGTGAGTACGGTCAGGATTTCCTCTTCGCTGAGCTCATGCCCGAGGGCGATCTGCTCATCTTTGAGCTGCGCGCGCAGTTGCCGGATGGTGCTGAGGCGGGCTTTGTCGCCGCTTTTCATCGCGGCTTTCATGTCTTCTGTCAATTTTTCTGCGAGTCCCATGATCCACCTGTTTTTTCATCTTTGGCTAAAATAAAAAGCGCCCGGAACGGACGCTGGATTCAATTCTTAAACTGAACGAAAACTACCAGAATAGCCCGGCTTTCCCTCTGTCCGCCAGCGTTTTGCAGTC
>DRLW01000646.1 GCA_011375275.1 Bacteroidota bacterium | reverse complement strand
ATGCACGGCACCAGCCACTATCTCGGCATGGATGTGCACGATGTAGGCGGGACGCCGGAGCTGCAGCCAGGCCAGGTCATCACCGTCGAGCCCGGAATCTATCTCTCGGCCGCGACATGTGAAAAACTCGGTATTCCAAAAGCGTACAGCAATATCGGCGTGCGCATCGAAGATGATGTGCTGATCACACCCGCGGGGCCAAAACTGCTCTCAGGCAAAGCGCCACGGCGTGTCGAAGATGTCGAGCGCCTGATGATGGAAAAAGCGGTTTTGAAAAACAAGCTGTGAACCGATGTTTTACGTGATCAACAGAGGTAGCAGGTATTTTGGGGGAACAAGTAGCCTGCGAAATTCCGGCCGCAGCACGAGGTGGCAGGCAAAATTTTTCAGATATCCCGGCTCGCCTCTTGTGAGGTGATAGAGTAGAACCTTGCGAAGGTTCGAAACCTTCGCAAGGTTGTTTTTCCGTTTTCTCCGCAATCGGGTAGAGTGGCGGTGACACCGGAGCGACGGGAGGGCGTCATCCCGCTTCCGAAGGATGACGAGAAAATGTTTGCGGGGTACGCTGAATACCCTGCCAGTTGGCCGAAGCCGGTGTCTCCGGCTTTTCGCTTGTTTTTTACCGGCAGAATCATAGTTTGACAAATACTGAAGCATACGCATCACTGTAGTGCGCTGCTGGCGAAAGGCCTGTCTGGCCGGGCACGGATGCCGCCAGAAAGAGTCCGGCAGCGAATTTGGTGAAGGGTTTTGAGTCCATCATGGATGAAACAAACAACACGCACAACGGCATGATGCAGCCGGCACCGGCGCAGATCATCGCTGTCGGAGGCGGCAAGGGTGGCATCGGCAAGTCCGTTCTCAGCATCGCAATGGCATTGACGCTGGCAGACCTGGGTAAAAAGGTCGTGCTCGTCGATGCTGATCTCGGCGGTGCCAACCTGCACACCATGCTT
Source organism: Bacteroidota bacterium (assembly GCA_011375275.1). GTDB lineage: Bacteria > Zhuqueibacterota > Zhuqueibacteria > Zhuqueibacterales > Geothermadaptataceae > Geothermadaptatus. The sequence goes on along the minus strand of DRLW01000646.1, from coordinate 2,313 downwards.
GGGGTTTACATGCCCCGGTACACCCTCTATGATTTTTACACTCGCCGGATCGACGACCTGAACAAGCTCATCCTGCCAACGCCGGTCAAACATCTCGATTTGATTTGTGGTGCAGCCGGCAGTATCGGCATGGCCGATATTCGCTATTGGGAAAAACTGAAAACCATCCGCCACCTGCAGAAGTTGCCGGCAGAGTTCGTCATCGTCGATCTCGGTGCAGGTGCTTCCTTCAACGAAATTGATCTTTTTAATGCTGCACACACCGGCATCGTGGTCGCCCAGCCGGAGCCGACTTCGATTCAGGAATGCTATCATTTTGTCAAAGTCGCTTTGTTCCGCGCGCTGCGCCGGGCTTTTCTCGACAGCCCGGGAGTCATCGCCATGCTCGATGAGTGTGCAGACCCCACTCATGGCCACGACAAACGAACGATCACAGAGCTGGCTGAGCGTGTGCGCGAGCAGGATGTTCGTCTCGGTGTGCGCTTTTATAAGCTGATCAACAGCTACTCGCCGAAGTTGCTGCTCAACAAGGTTCATGACCATCGCGAATATGCAGATGGTCTCTCCCTGCAACTGGCGATGCAGGATATGCTGCGCATCAAACTCGAATATTGGGGGTATCTGAAGTTTGCGCCGCGTCTGCACGAAGCGCTGCGTTCCCTGCGCCCGATGGAGATCATCGCGCCGAACAGCGATATGCGGCATAAAATGTTGCGCATCGTCAAGAAGTTTATTCTGCGCGAGAAAATCGATTATCAGGCCCCGGGTGCCCGCCTGATCTCTCCGATCACTGAAATCCGCCGCCAGAAGGAGCGCGACAAGCTGCACAAGGTCGAGCAGCGCATCTGCTCCGTGCTTTGCCCGCTCTGGGAAACGTGCACTCTGCGCGATGGCGGCCGCCCGTGCCGCATGCCGGATAATGAGTTCAAACTGCGCACAGAGGGGCGTGCCGGTGACCAGCCGAAAGTTGAGTTGCCAGGCAAGTCATCCTGACAGTCCAGCCGCAAATCTCCAGCCTGAAACCTCCCCGGTGCGAAACACCGGCGCTGCCGGTTCAGCCGCCCAGCCGCTTTCTTTTCTGCAGATAATGCACCAGTGCCAGATCAAAGGGCATGTTCGTCTGCAGCAACTGATAATCGATGTCATTTTCCAGACAGCCTTTTTTCATATTTTCAAGGAAGGCGTGCAGCAGTTTGCGGTACTCCTGCTGGATGTGCACGGGTTGGGTGGTCATCTTCTCCGCTGTTTCCATATCCTGAAAAATCGCGTCATCTCCAAAGGCAAAACTGACCTCGAGGGGATCGAGAACCTGGAAGACGATGACTTCATGGTTGCGATGGCGGAAGTGCTTCAGTCCCTGAATAATGCCGTCCCGGTTTTCATCGAACAGGTCAGAGAACAGGATGATCAGAGCGCGGCGTTTGATGCGGTCGGCGATTTCGTGCAGCGTTGCGGCGATGTTGGTCGTGCTGGCAGGCTGCGAGCGCTCCAGTTCTGTCAGCAGCTCGGGCAGGTAGGTCAGTACAGACCGCGCGGGCATGATTTTGCGTATTTTTTCGTCAAATGTGACCAGACCGACGGCATCGCGCTGGCGCATCAGCAGCCAGGATAGCGCAGCGGCCAGATAGGTGCTGTACTGAAGTTTGGAAATTTCTCCGGAGCCGGCATATCCCATGGAAGCGGAGCGGTCGATGAGCAGGTAGGTTTTCAGATTGGTCTCTTCCTCGAACTGCTTGACATAATAGCGATCGGTCTTGCCGTACACTTTCCAGTCGATGTGTTTGATGTCATCGCCGGGCAAGTACTGGCGGTGTTCGGCAAATTCGACGCTGAAGCCATGGTAGGGGCTTTTGTGCAGGCCGGACATGAATCCTTCGACGACCAGCCGGGCGCGCAGGTCCATGCGGCTGATGCGGGAGATCACACGCGGATCGAGGTATTTACGATAGATTTTACCGGAGTCTCGCATCGGTTATCGACTTTCGAGCAGGCGGGAAATGATATCCACGGCGCTGATGCCATCGGCCTCAGCGTTGAAGTTGGTCACAACACGGTGGCGCAGCACAGGCACGGCCACGGCGCGCACATCGTCGATCGAAGGACTGGTGCGGCCGTCGAGCAGGGCGGCGGCTTTGGCGCCGAGAATGAGATAGCGCGAAGCGCGCGGACCGGCACCCCAGCTCACCAGCGAGGTGATGAACTCCGGCACCGAGGCCTCGGATGGGCGGGTGTTGCGTACCAGCTTGACGGCAAAATCGACGACGTTATCCGCGACCGGCACGGCGCGCACCAGTTTTTGAAAAGCGATGATTT
>DRLW01000645.1 GCA_011375275.1 Bacteroidota bacterium | reverse complement strand
GATCTCGATATCTTCTTCACCAACTCCGGCCAGGAGAGTACGCTCTTCGACAACAAGACCGAGGCTGGAAACTGGATCGACATCGCTTTTGAGGGCAGCCGCAGTAACCGGGACGGTATCGGCGCCAAGGTGGATTTCTGGGCCAACGGGCGCATCCATCACAACCAGATGCGCGCTTCGGACGGTTTTGTTTCAGGTGCAATTCTGCCCATGCACTTCGGGCTGGGCAGCGGCACCTACGCAGACAGCATCATCGTGCGCTGGCCTTCGGGCACGGTGACGAAGCTGTTCACTGTAGATTCCAACCAGAAAATCCTCGTCAAAGAAGAAGGCACAACGACTTACAGGCGCTTTGAAATCAATTTCAGTGAGGCGCAGGACAGTGGGCTCGACAGCTTTGCACTTACCGGTGACATCGCTGTCATCGACATCGACCGGGATGAACGTCCGGATATTTTCGCCACCGGCAACCAGAGCAGCGAGTTCTTTCTCCTGCGCAACGAAGGCACTGGCCACTTTGTCCGCAGTGACAGCAGCTTTGGCCTGACAGCACCCAGCGGTGCCGGTGTCACTTCCTTCCTTTTTATCGATTTCGATGCTGATGGCGATAGCGACCTGCTCACGGCCGAGACCCAGTCTGGCCAGGCACAGCTCGCTTTGTACAGATTCGATGCAGGGAAATTTTTCAGAGATGCTGATGTTCTTCTGCCGCAAATCGAAGCCGACAGCGTGCACTTCATGTTTTTCGGACAGATCGATCCGGATGGCATCGATGACCTGTTCCTGATCGCTGGCGCGCAACGCAGAGCCCTGATTTTCCTCGGTGACCGGCAGGGTGGATTTACGCTGTCCCCGGGTAGCGCTTTCCTGCCTGCGGGAATCGGAAACAGCCGGCTCGTCGATTTTGACCGTGACGGCGATGTCGATTTGTTTCTCGAGCGCAATGGCGTAGTTGAGCTGTATGACAACCGCAGCGGTGAATTCAGCCGTATTTTCCCCCCTGGCCTGCCGGCCGGCAGCGCCCTCAAGTCCTTTGAGATCGCGGACATGAATTCCGATGGTCTCCCCGACCTGCTGATCAGCCAGACCAGCAGTCCGGCCTATGCCATCTATACGTATGACGGCAGCAGCTTTGGTAAAACCTGGGAGCAGGAGGCTGCAGCAGAAGTGCCGGTCTCTGATATTGCCGCAGCTCTGGTTCTCGACCTGGAGAATGATGGCGATCTGGACATGATGCTGCCTTCGGCGCAAAATAAATTGCATGCCAACCAGGGCGATGGTACGTTTCGGCCCATCGACAACTCGCGTTCCGGCCTGCCTGCTGACCTGCCCGGTGCACGCCACACCCTCACGCTCGACAGCAACGGCGATGGCCTCACCGACGTACTTTTTATCTCAATGGAGGGTTCGGCCTCCCTGTTCAGAAACTCTTTCAGCGATGCTCGCAACTGGCTGAACGTCCGCGTCGCTGGCCACAACGGCCGCATGCCGGCTGCAGGTGCTGTCGTCCGGCTGCTGGCAGAAGACGGCCAGCCCGTTGCCCTGCGCATGCTCGACGCCGGCAACAGCAACGGCCGCCAGCAGAGCTCCCTGCTCCATTTTGGTCTCGGAGATCGCGACCGGGCCGACCTTGTCATCGATTTCCCCGGCGGCCAGAGCAGAAGTTTCACCGCTGTCCCCTCACGCCAGCTCTTTGACGCTGCCCTTGACCGGCCAGTCGTCACGATCATTTCTCCGCAGGATCAGAGCACGGTTTATGGCGACAGTATCCGGGTTCACGGTGCGGTTTGGGATGCAACGATCAGCACAGTCTCGATCAACGGAGTGGGTGTTCCGGTGCTGGGTGGGGAGTTCAGCCATGTGCTTGCTGCAACAGCAGGGATGACCAGCCTGACAGTTTCAGCGACTGACAGCCAGGGCAGAGAAAGCCGGGCCAGCATCGAAGTAGTGGTGGTGGAAGACCGCACCCCGCCGGCGCCTGCCGATATTCTGCTCATGCCCGTGCTGCCGCGCGTGGTCATGCAGGTGAGCACGGACGAGCCGGTGCGCCTGCTGCTGGAATATGGCGCGAAACAGCGGGCGACGCAAAAATTCTACGCGACGACCTCCATCGTTCTCGATGATCTCGAAGCCGACTCGATCTATTCCGCGCGCCTGACTCTGACAGACAGAGCCGGCAATACCACGATACAGGAGCTGAAGCGCTTCATGCCCTATCCGGCACAGTTTCGTCTCAGCCTGCCTGCCGGTGCCTTTGCCCCACAATCCAGCCACTCCATTGCCGGGCAGGCGGGGGCAGAGCTGCCGCCGGGCGACAGCCTGACCGCTGTAGTGAGTATTCCCGAGGACGATACCTATTTTGTTCTGCTCGACAGCGAAAGCAGACTGGACACGCAGGTTCTGCTGAAAATCGGTGATTCTGAGTGCATGCTGGCGGTTGGGAAAGATGACCTCTCCCCTCGCCTGGCACGCTTCATCCTGCCTGCAGGCGAGTATGATCTGATCTTAAAAAACGCGGCCAGCGACAGCAGCGGCCCGGATGTGTTGAACATCCGTGAGGTGACGATACTGGGCCCGGATGCCGGTGACATTCTGCCACCACTGCTGAAAAATCTGAATACCGAAGTTCTCTCCCCTACCTCGTTGCGTCTGCGCTGGCAAACCGACGAACCTGCAGCAGGCAGCGTAATTTACCGGCTTCTCGGAGGAGCAGACTCCCTGCAGACCGATTTCGGCTTTGCCGCCGAACAGGATATCGTCCTGGAAAATCTCTGGCCGGACTCGACATATCTCTACACGATTTCTATGCGGGACAGTGTCGGGAACAATGAAGTTTATGCGGG
>DRLW01000644.1 GCA_011375275.1 Bacteroidota bacterium | reverse complement strand
GCTGACCGCTGCGTATGTCACCGGCGGACTTTTCAGCCTGGATGCTGTTCATCCGACACCAGCCTGTTATGCCATCATCGCCAATGAGTTTATCAAGGCCATCAATACCAATTTCGGCGCTGGCATTCCTCTGGTATCCGTACTGCAGTGATGAGGGGATAGGGAGGGAGTGATCAAACCGCGTGAGCGAAATCAGCGCACGATCGTGACAGCGAGCGCGTGCTGGTACGTTTTGCCGGTTTCACTCGTAAATTTCATGCGGACAAAATAGCGCCCGCTCGCCAGCCGCCGTCCCTGCATGTCGCGGCCCTGCCAAATCCATGATGACCAGCCCGCTGTCCTCTGTTGCCGGATGTCGGAAAACACCTGCCGGCCAAGAATATCGAATACCGTGAACGATACCTGCCCCGGCGTTTCTATTGCAAACTGTATCTCGGTTTTTTCGGAAAAGGGGTTCGGGAAATTCTGCAGCACTGTGAGAGCCCCGGCGGGTTGTGACTGTTCCGGTGCGATATTGAAAAAATCCAGCACTATGGCCATCATTTGTGTGCGTTTTTCTGCCGGATACACGGTTTCGAAAGGGATGCTGAGATAGATCAGCTTGCCGGGCCGGGAACCGCCGGGGAAGCGGCCGGAAAATGCCACGCCGGCGCCTATGTCCGTGCCCCCGAACAGGGCAATCGTGCTGCTGCCCATCGCCGGCGCGATGGCATCCGGCCAATCGACGCTGTAGCTGCCGTGGCTGCCGTCGTCAAAATCAAAGGTGCCGACCGGCTCGAAGAACGTCCCTGCAACAGCCGTGGCACTGAAAAAACTGCTCTTCCGGCCTTCGGGCGCATCGTCGAGATACGTAGCTTTGAGAAAATCACGATAAAAAACCTGATCGCTGATACTGCCTTTTTCTACCAGGTCCCAGCCGATCTCAGAGCCGCTGACAAACAGCCCGCCACCTGACTGCAGATAGGCTTCCACACTATCCTGTTCGACGCCGGAGAAGGTGACATCCAGCGTGCTCTCATCTCCCAAAATCCAATCCACCAGTTGAAAATTGCGCAGCGACAGCAGTCCGCTGGCGATCGCTTCGTTGCTCGCGGATGAAAAGGCCGTGTTGTTTTCCAGCAACGCCTGCGCGTGCAGTTGGATGAAACGGTGGCTGTCGCGATTGTTTTTCTGGCGGTCAAAACCATCGACGAGAAGCACACGCGTCGTGCGCGCTCCCGGTCGCGCAGGAAGCACCTGCGTCGCTGGTGATAAACCAGCGGCGTTTGTCGCGCGTACGGTGATGAAATAGAGTTGTCCTGTTTCCAGGCCGGTCAGACTTCCCTGCGTGCCCTCGAAAAAAACCGAATCCGTCAATGCCTGCGGCTGTGTGCCGTAATAAACGAAATATCCCTCAGCCCGTCGCGCGGGTTCGAACATGACATCGAGTGAATTGGGCAAACGGCTGTGCACGGCGAGTGCGCCCGGTTGTTGCGGTGGCAAATCCTGCGTCGTGCCGATTTTTCGTTGCAGCAGCTCCCACAGTTCCTGCCGCCCGGCATCGTAGCCGAGGGCCCACATGCCCACGCCTCGGTAGTCATGCGCGAGGGCGAGATCGTATTTCAAGCCCAGGCTGGAGTCGTCATCGAACCAAACCTGATTCCAGGATGAGCCGTCGTTGTAGGCGTACCACGGCGTCTGGGATACTGTATCCCACCGTTTGCCGTAGGTTTCGGATTCGGGTTGTGCTGAAAAAAAGAACACCGGCCCGATGGACGCTGTCACCGTGGAATAGGCGGCAGCAGTGGCGGTTTTCCAGTGATGGCCGTAATAGGGCACGCCGAGGATGAGCTTCTCGGGCATGTTGCGTGTCACTGCAGCGTAATCTTCGGTCACCGTGGTCGTGATATTTTTGCTTCCCCCGGTCAGGGGCGCGTTCGCACCGCTCACCGTGCTCCAGCTTCCGCTGAATGCATAGCCCATGATGAAGAGATAATCACAACTCGCCGCCAGCCCGCTGAGATCGAAACGGTTGCCCCAATTGACCGGTGGAGCCGCGAAACTGACTTCGCTGCCGGGGATTTCGCGGTGCAGGTAGTCGGTCAGTTCTGCCATGAAATCGTTGATCTGCCCGGGCCAGCCGTTGCTGCCGCCGCCCTCAAAATCGATGTTCACGCCATCGGCCTGACCCTCGAGAATTTTATTTTTGATGTTGCTGAAAAAACGGTCCCGGTTGCTTCGGCTGCTGATGAGCGTCAGAATGTCATCGGAGTTGAAAAGCGTCGCCGTGAGCACGACTTTCACCCCGTTGGCGTGCGCTGTGTTGATCAAATTCACCCACGGCCAGCCGTGATCATTTCCCAGGCTGCCGTCGGGATTGACTTCTACGGCAAATACCGCGATGTGGGTCAGGTTTTCATAGCGGAGATACTGGTAATCGTTCTGGTTGATCCAGTAGGGCAGATAGCCAAAAACCGTCCGTTTTTCCGCGGCGCTTTTGGCCAGGGCGGATAAAGGGACAATCGGCTGCGAACGGTCGCCGATGAGTGCGGCTGTGGTCGGGGTGTCGCGGTGCCGCTCCAGTTCCGCCCTGTGAATGCTGTAAAATCCCTGCGCCGCTGCAGAAGCAGGCAGCGCAGCGATGAGAAGAATACAGAGAAATCGCATGTTGGGGTCCTGTTGTTCGAATCGGTTAGAACGTGTGAAAAAAAGCTCCTCGCCGCACGTTTATTCTGCAGCACTCAAGCCTGAAAAAAAGCCATCATCGATCGCGCACGGCAGTCAGGTCGAGACGAATCCACACCGGGACGTGATCCGAAGGCAGGGAACCGCGCTTGTGATAGACGAGCTGTCCCTCGATAAATTCGATGAGCGAACGCGAACCGCGAACCGCGATCGTGCGGTTGAATACGCCAACATCGCGGACGGCTTTTTTGAGGTTGAGGGAGACCAGAATCTGATCGAGCAGGATTGCTTTAACACGCACATCGCGGCGGTAATCGTAGGTACGATTGCGCCAGCGGTTATTTTCCCGGCTGGAACCCGGTACCGAGGGGTCAAAAATCTCAGCCTTTTCATCGCCATACAGATAGCTGTAGCCATGGGAACAGATGTTGTCGTCCAGCAGGGCTTCTGTGGTGTTGAAGAGGAAAGAGTCTTCTTCAACGTCGATGCCGCCGCTGACATCGCTGCGGCCGTATTCCAGAATATTGAGGGAGCGATCATCCGGGTTGTCGTTGAAGTCGCCGAGTACGATGACGTTCTTTTGTGCCAGCTCGTTCCGGATGTAGCGCACGATCAGCTCTGCGGCTTGTTCGCGCCGGGGATCCGTGCGCATGCGGCCGCCGCGCCTGGATTTGGCATGGTGAACGAGAAAATGCAGTGTTTCTCCCTGCGCGGAAACGCTGACGTGGAGCAAATCCCGGGATCGCGGGAAAGCGTTGTCGAAGGATGGCTCAGGCCAGGCGTATCTCTGCGACAGGATGCGCAACGGGGCGCGCACAGCCAGAGCCAGCTCCTGCACTTCCTGCGGGTCGTCGATCATGGCGATAGTGTAGTCTTCGGGCAGAATATTGCGCAGAGCTGCCGGATTGCTGATTTCCTGAAAAGCGATGACATCAGCATCCAGTTCGCTGATGACGCGCTGCAGGTTTTCCCGCCGTTCCTGGCTGATGCCGGCATCGAGAAAGAAAATGTTGTACGTCGCAATGGTGAGCTCCTGGCCGAGAATAGCGTAGGAGTGCAGGAGCATGGGCAGCATGAGAATGAGTGTTTTGAACATGGGTATCCTCGCATCAGGTTTCAGTCCCTCGTGTCGCCGGACAGAGCCCGGCTGTGAAGTCTTATGCTACGATTTTTCAGGGCAGCAAACAATCGATTTCAACCGGCTGAGCCGGGAAAAGGCAGCCGGCGGGACACGGCATTTTTCGTTATTCGGGCTGCTTTCGGGGGGATGGTTGAAACGCGACATAAATATCGCGGTACGCGTTGGTGCCCAGATTGTACCGCGGCATTCATGCCGCGTGGTGCGGGCGCCTATACATTAAATTGGGAAATTAGGGACAAAACCCGACCCGTAGGGGCGACCAGCGGGTCGCCCCTACACCCGTGCGTCTCTACAAACAAATCCACGCCAGACCCCCAATCCATCGGTTCCGTCATGGCCGGATTTTAATCCGCGATCACCAAACGGATATATGGAAAAATAAATATCGGGGGGCAAAATTGTAGGGGGACAAAATTTCGTAGGGGTTCAAAATTTTGAACCCCTACG
>DRLW01000643.1 GCA_011375275.1 Bacteroidota bacterium | reverse complement strand
GATGCCGGCTTCATAATCTTTATCCTCCTCGAGCAGCTTCTCTGCCTCAGCGATCAGTTTGTTGACCAGAGTCGTCTGCATACGGAACAGCCGCTCTACCAGCGGTTTCATCTCGACGTACTGGTCATTGGAGGCCTCGACCGGCCCGGAAATAATCAGCGGTGTGCGCGCTTCGTCGATCAGCACAGAATCCACTTCATCGATGATGGCAAAGTGGTGGCCGCGCTGCACCTGATCTTCCAGTCGCTGTGCCATGTTGTCGCGCAGATAATCAAAACCAAACTCGTTGTTGGTTCCGTAGGTCACATCCGCCCCATAGGCCACTCGGCGCTGGTCCGGCGACATGTCGTTGGTGATGTATGCTGCGGTGACGCCGAGAAACTCGAGCACTTTGCCCATCCACTCGCAGTCACGGCGGGCCAGATAATCGTTGACCGTGATCAGATGCACCCCTTTGCCGGCAAGGGCATTGAGATACTGCGGGAATACAGCCACCAGTGTCTTGCCTTCACCGGTTTTCATTTCAGCAATTTTGCCCTCATGCAGCACGATACCACCGATGAGCTGAACATCGTACGGAACCATGTCCCACTCGATCTCATGCCCGACGACTTTCCATTTTTTCCCGACCAGCCGCCGGCAGGCTTCCTTGACCACAGCGTAGGCCTCGGGCAGAATGTCATCGAGAACGGCCTGGGTCTTTTCAAACTCCTCTTCGTAGAGCTCAGCGAGCTGCTCGCGGATTTCATCCGCAGACAGATCGACATCGTCGTATTCGATCGGTTCGCCGGTTTCCTCATCATGCTGATCACGCCGCAAAATATGCTCGAACTTCTCGATCGCTTCTTTGATCTCGTGCGTTTCATCATGGATACGCTGTTTGAACTCTTCTGTCTTGCGCTTCAACTCTTCATCACTGAGGTCACGAAGCGTCTCATAAATCGCATTGATCTCATCGACTTTGGGCTGCAGGCGCTTTAAATCGCGATCGTGTTTACTGCCAAAGACTTTTGTTACCAGTTTAGAAAGCATAATTTTTCCAGACTCCGAAATTCTGAATTTTCCTCATTTCCCGCATCATTAATAAAGCAGCGCTGCGCGCAAACTAAGCGGGAAAACTGAACAATTGCGCCCCATGACGTCCTTCTTCGCAAACAAAATCCTGAGCATCAAAAAGGGCCCGCGCATCTCTCCCCGGTTTGTCAGGGACACGGCCGGGTATCGCCGGCGCTCAAAGCAGCAAGATGCCCCTGCCTGCACGGCTGAATGCATCTCAGACCTTCGCATGGTGTACTTTCTCAGGGGGGTACACAGGGTGGTTGTACGACACACTGCCGGGATCAGGTGTTTTTCCTGCCCTCGTCAAGGCCGCGACCGCGCTTCTGCACTTTGCCCTGTTTCTGAAGATCGATCAGCACAGCATCGACGATGCCGTTGACAAAACGCCCGCTCTGTTCTGTGCTGAATTTTTTCGCCAGCTCGATCGCCTCATCGATGGAAACCTTTGTGGGGATATCCTCGAAATGGACGAATTCGCAGATGGCAATGCGAATGATAATTTTGTCGATCAGGGCGATGCGGTCGTATTCCCAGTTCGCAACCCGGCCTTTGATCAGCTCGTCAAACTCATCTTTGCCGGACACGACACAGCGGAACAGCTCGCCGGCAAAACTGATGATCCCCTGCGGGGAGTCATCGCTGAGGATGACGGACTCCATAACCTGCTCAGGCGGATTACCCGACATTTCCAGCGCATAACAAGCCTGCAAAACCAGCTCGCGCGCTTTTCTTCTGCCACTCATGTTTTTACACTATCCTGAAAATGAAGAAACCGGCGTCAGCCAGTTATACTCATCACCGGCCGTGCCGGAAATGATATCAAAAAAACGCCGTTGGATCGCCTGCGTCCATTCGCCGGGCTTGCCGTTACCCACATCGATGCGGTCAACGGAACGCACCGGCGTAATCTCCGCAGCCGTACCGGTGAAAAACAGCTCATCGGCGATGTACAGCATGTCCCGGGGAATATAGGTCTCTTCAACCGATAATCCAAGCTCATCCGCAAGGGTCATGACACATTTTCGCGTGATTCCGGGTAATATCGACGCCGAAACCGGTGGTGTATAACAACGGCCGTCGAGGATCAAAAACAGATTTTCTCCGCTGCCCTCGCTGACAAAGCCATTGGCATCGAGCAGAATCCCCTCTGCATACCCATGCCGCCGCGCTTCCATCTTCACCAGTTGCGAGCCGAGATAGTGGCCGCCCGCCTTTGACAAAGCCGGCAGGGTGTTCGGGCGCAGTTTCTGCCAGCTCGCGACACAGGCATCGACACCGTCCTTGAGAGCACTTTCTCCCAGATACGCCCCCCATGACCACGCAGCAACAGCGACTTCCACCGGCGTATTCTCGCCGGGATCGACGCCAAGACTGCCATAGCCGCGATAAACCACCGGGCGAATATAGGCATCCTGCAGGCCGTTTTTCTGCACAACGCCAAGGCTGGCCGAGATGAGCTCCGCCTCGCTGAAGGGGATTTCGATGCGATAAATCTTTGCGGAACGGTACAACCGCCGGATGTGCTCCTGCAGACAGAGCACCACCGGGCCGGTGCTTTCCTTATTATAGCACCGGATGCCCTCGAACAGACTGGAGCCATAGTGCACCACATGCGACATGACGTGCAGCGTTGCATCGCGCCAGTTTTTGTACTCTCCATTGTGCCAGATCAGGCTGTTTTCATCGAACATGCAGGTGCCCTTTCGTTGCCGGTTTCAGGAGAGAACGCTTCTGCCGATGACAAGTTTCTGAATTTCGCTGGTGCCTTCATAAATCTCTGTAATTTTGGCATCGCGCAGGAACCGCTCGACCGGATAGTCCTTGATGTAGCCATAGCCGCCGTGAATCTGCACCGCCTTATCTGCACAGAACATCGCGGTCTCGGCTGCATGCAGTTTGGCGCGCGCGGAATGGATGGAGAAATCCAGCCCGGCGTCTTTGCGGCTGGCGGCTTCGTAAATCAGCAGGCGCGTGGCCTGAATGCGCAGGTCCATCTCCGCCAGCATGAACTGGATCGCCTGAAATTTGGCGATGGGCCGGCCGAACTGCTCGCG
>DRLW01000642.1 GCA_011375275.1 Bacteroidota bacterium | reverse complement strand
GAATTTCTTACCCAGGGACTTCAGAGACATATTATTGATTTTAGCGAAGTACAAGGTTAGATATTTGGTAGTAGGCGCGTGGGCTTTGGGCGCACATGGCTTACCACGTGCCACCGGCGACCTTGACATCTTTATAGAGAAGTCCGACGAAAATTCAAAGAAAATAGGGTGCCTTTCATTCTGCTCAGCAAGTAACAGTCAATCACGGGTGGCTGATGGTAACTGCCCGAGTAAATGCTGAGCCTCCCGGCGGTAATCCGCGACATTTTGCTCCAGTACTGCTTCGAGCCAGGTTCTGGCTTCCTCGATGTGGTTTGTCATCAGATATGCTTTGCCGAGTAAGAACGCGATTTCAGCACGCATAAACGGCTCGTCGGTTTTATCGAACTCAGCGCGAAGAAGTGCTATGGCTGAGTTTACCCTGGCGGCATCATAGCGCGGCCACAGTCCGAGCCAGTCACGCTTTGCGTTGAATAAAAGCCGCAGCGCTGATTCGAAATCGCTCTCACCGACAAGACCAGCCGATCTGCGCAGGTCGGAGAAATCCGCTCTATAATCATCCAGACTGGCAAGCTCGTAGATTGCCGGTGTTTGTAGTTCGCTGACAACCCGAAGCCCACCGTAAGAAATGAGCAGCACCAGAGCAAGACCGGCTGCAAACCTGAATGCAGGTGCCAGCCGGGGTACGTCGAAGCGCCACCTGAAATGATTCTCTTGTTCCGGTTGCCTGACTTTCGGCGGAGACAGCGTGTTCCAATCCACCTGGATTCCAGCTTCCTGTTCCAGTTCCCGCCATTTTTCCTGCCATAACGGGTTGCTATTCAAGTTGACAGACAACCAGCGGTATTCATTCTCATCGAAACCGTGCTCTTCAGCGCGCGCTTTGCTTGCCTGAAAAAAACGACGGAGCAACTCGTCGTCGGGCGGTTGCTGTGCCAGTTTTAACAGGCGATCGATATCAGATTTTTCGGGTAATTCTCTTTCGGTTTTCACCATTTATCCTTTTCTCATAAAATATGTCTCTGTGCTAATAAAGGGTTGCAACCTCAATTTTTGTAACGCAGTTTCTTGAATTGTTTACGTACCTGGCTATAGAACCGAACAGCACGCATTCTTACGGAGGTCTCCGACATACTCAGTCTGGCTGCGATTTCGTTGAATTGGATGGGGGGTTCTTCTAACCGTGCTCTGATAATTTGCTGGGTAGTATCATCGCTTTGCTGCAACGTTTGCAGCACGGATTGATACTGCAGAAACTCATCATCGGTCCAGTCCTGCCAGGCATGCTGTTGACTCGTGTCGTCCGGAGATTTATGCTTTTCTATTATTTTCTGCAGAGGGACAAGAACTTCCCGCAGGCGTTTTTGTCGTTTGCGCCGCAGATAACGCTTGAGGTTCTGTTTGAGCAGGTACCGTGTAAAACGGGTGGCACTTTTTAAATGAGGCAGGTTGTTTTCAAATTCCAGAAAAAGGCTGGTTGTTAAATCTTCAGCATCCTCCTTGCTCAAATGCTGTTCAGCAGCAATCTTGCTTTGATAGTATTCCTGCCCCGTAAGATAGACCCAATGACTCAGCTTGTCCCAGGCTGCAGCATCGCCATTTTGAGCCGCTTTGAGCAGGGACTCTACCTCCTGATCGGCTATTGCAAGTATATTTTTATCGACGGAATTTGGTTTTTTCGTTTGCACACAATAGAATAATAAAATGAAGCGGTATTCGCAACAGCAAAACTACCAGGGGGAATTCGCTCACTCTTCTCCTCCCCTGCTTTCGGTCTCCAAATGGTCTTTCAGCTGTCGGAACAATCCTTCATTCGCCGGGATAAAGAACTCCATTAGCTTGTTGTAGGCTTCCGTGTCTTTGTATCCGACTCCATACGACAAGATTTTGGTCCGTTGCTTTCCCTGCGGTTCAAAAACGATGACGTTCATCAGATTGCCTGCATCCTGCTTCATCACCTCCGGCCAACGCTCTTCTACTTCTGCCTGCAGTGTCAGCAACCGCTCCGGGACATAGTTCACGATGTGGATGACGTTGGTTCCCGGGTCGCCGATTCTCGCTCGCGCACCATAATGGGTGCGAATCATTCCGCCTGCACGTAAGTCAATCTCGACAGCGGGCGAGGCCCACGCCTTCCACCCTTCTTCGGTTGTGTAAGCATCCCAAACGTCTTTGACGGACGCTTCAACAATCACCTCTTGTAATAGCACGAGGTCTTCAGATTCGGTTTTGATCAATCGACTCTGGATCGGTTTTTCAGACTGGCCCGGTGACTCTGGACTATTCGACTGGCAGGCAAAGAGGGCGAAAAGTAGTGCGATGCACATAAGCTTCATAAGCAGGTGTTCCTTTTTTATAAACTTCAGACAGCATTTCTAACGCCCTGTGCTGCAGCCGCTTGATGGCCGGCGCGAAGTGTCCGCGCCATCTCACGGATGACTGGATTTATATCCTCAGCCGAACGCTAAGCCCAGATCACACCACAAAATCTGAGGAAGAGCCGATCTTATAACCTCTCTGGTTTTTGCATAAACCATTCGATGTGTCCGCATTTTGAACAGAGTAGAGTGT
>DRLW01000641.1 GCA_011375275.1 Bacteroidota bacterium | reverse complement strand
GCTACCGCCTACCCCGAAAGCCCATACCCACACCGAAACCGTTATTTCAGTTTCCCCGCAGGTGAAGATCGGAATCCTCCAGGCCTTGGCATATACCTGCTCGATGGGGGACCTGCTGAGTGCTTCGCTCTGGCCGGGATGACAGATGTCGGTAGCTGGATCAAGCCCGGTTAGCTGAGTTAATTATGTATACTGACCGCTGAATTGCAAAAATATTTTCTATATACGCATGTAGCACAATCCATATAATGGAAGCCCGACTCCCCGGCATTCTTTTTTCCTCCCTCTCTGCTCATTTCCCTGCAATTGCCTGTATGTAGTACTGACTTCCAAAAAATCAGATTCCGGGACTATTCGCGCGGTTTTTGATTATTCTGCAGTGGGGACGATAATTGGAATGAGCCGCCGGTGCCGGCGGCAGGGGAGTACGCAGGAAGAAACCAGCCCCTGGGCACAAATCTTATCTCGTTGAAAAGGATGTCACTTACACTCAAGGTCAAAAAGCTGGCACGCATGAGGCCGCAGGAGCTGCTGTTTCGTGCCAGAGAGCATTTTTCCATACAGCAGGAGCGCAGGCGCTATCCGCAGGAGCTGCGCGAGGTGCGCGATGAGAATTTTAATTTTTTCGTCCCGGCCCGCGAAGAGTTGCTGTCCCGTTTGCGCTCCGGTGATCTCGAAGCGTTTTTGGCCGGCACGGCCATGCGCACCCTGCCGATCCCTCTGGACCAGCGCCGCTGCGAGCTGTTCAAATCTCTGTGGCCCGGGCAGGTGAAAAAAAGCCTGCAGCGTGCGGATGCGTTCGTTCGCCATCATTTCAGCTACATGGGCATCACGTTCGATCAGCCCGGAGAGATTGCCTGGCAGTGTGACCCGCGCAGTGGCGAGCCCTGGCCCACAGGCTTTTACCGCGATATCCGCATTTTTCGTGATGATAATGTGACGGATATCAAACACGTGTGGGAGCTGAACCGGCTGCAGTTTTTCATCGAACTCGCCAAGGCCTATGCACTCACCGGCAAGAGCATTTATGGGGATGAACTCGATCGCCTGGTGGCGCACTGGTATGAGAGCAATCCCTACAAAACCGGCGTCGCCTGGACCAGCGCGCTGGAATCCGCCGTGCGCATTTTTTCCCTGCTGTGGACGCTGAATTTTTACCTGACCGCACCGAAGCAGAATCCACGCACGGTTTTTCTCATTCTCAAGCTGCTCTGGCTCAACGCCAGCCACATCGAAGATAACCTGTCGATCTATTTCAGCCCGTACAACCACCTCATCGGCGAAGTGGCGGCGCTTTTTGCCGTGGGCTATCTTTTTCCGGATTTTCGCCATGCAGAGCGCTGGCGCGATACAGCCTGGCATATTCTCGCAGATCAGGTCGAAAAACAGTTTCATCCCGACGGCGCGACAGTGGAGCAGGCGACGTTTTATCATCATTTCACCCTGGGCTTTTATCTGCAGTGCATGCAGTTTCGCCGGCTGAACGGCGATGCCGTGCCGGAAAACATGGCACAACGCTGCGAGCAGGCGCTGGATTTTGCGCGTAAACTCACCCGGCCCGATGGCACCCTGCCGTGGATCGGCGATATCGACGCAGCGCGGTCGTTGTATTTTTCCGAGCCGGCGCACTGGGATTTCCGCGGATTTCAGGCTATCGGCGCCGCGCTCTTCGGGCGGCCGGATATGAAAGCACTGGCCGGCGGTCTGCGCGAAGAAGCACTCTGGCTGCTCAGCGATGCCGATATCGAGGCTTTTCAGGCCCTGCCGGAGCAGAGCGATGACAGCCGGTTTATCGTACTGCCGGATTCAGGTTACACGATCATGCGCAGCGGCGCAGATGAACAGGCACATTTCAGTCTGTTCGATTGCGGCCCGATTGCGCACGGCCTTTTTGCCGATGCCACACCATCAGCAGCTCATGGACACGCGGATTTGCTGGCCATCGAGCTGGCACCTTTTGGCGAAAGCCTGCTCATCGATCCCGGTTTTTCCAACTACCGTGGCGGCATCGAGTGGCACAGCTATTTCCGCAGCACAGCAGCGCACAATACCCTCACCCTGGATGGCGAATCACAACTGGTGCAGGTGGGTGTGCTGAGCTGGAGCCATGAGCCCGGGCATGCGCTGTTGCAGCATTTTCAGGGCAGTTTTGCTGTTGGTGTCTGCGGCGAGCACAGCGGTTTTCAGCGGCTGGCCGGCAGAGCCGTGCACCGGCGCACCTTTCTTTTTGTCGATGAGCTATTCTGGCTGACGTGGGACCTGCTCATTCCCGGCGAACCCCATCCGGATCGCAGGGAGGTCGGGCTGCATTTTCATTTCCCGGAACATGCTACAGTGCAGCAGCATGGCGAACACACCGGCTTTGCCGTGCTGGGCAAGACGACTGCTCTGGATATTTTGATTTTTCCTGTCACGGAGGCCTCGCCCGGCCTGGCTGTGCACAAGGGCGGGGAAGAGCCGGCGCAGGGGTGGATCTCATCGACCTATCGAGACCGCCGGCCGGCGCCGGTGGCAGAGGCCGTTCTGGACACAACGCTGCCAGCGGCTGTTTTGACGCTGTATGTACCGGGCCGGAAGGATGGCGCAATGCCGGCGTGCCGCCGCCACGGCCGGGAAATTCATC
>DRLW01000640.1 GCA_011375275.1 Bacteroidota bacterium | reverse complement strand
TATATAAAGTCCGGTGAAACACAACAGCTGAAACCCCATTCCCTGCACAATCTGAGACAAAAATATCTTTTTTAGCCCCTTAAGCACTTCACCATATAACGTCAATAAAACGACTGGCAAGATAGAGAAAGAAATATACTTAATTGACAACTCCACACTTTCTTTTCTAAATAATACTATGGCAAGCCAAGATGACGACATATAAACGCATACTGACACCAACAATGATAAAATTATAGCAGTCGAAAACCCTTTATTATAAACGGACCTAACCGAAGACCAATCACCAACAGATGCGCCATACGCTACATAACGAAGTAGTGCATTATCTAATCCTGCTCGCCCAATCATTGCACTTAGAGTTGCTACAGACAGAGCTATAAAATATACTCCTGCTCCATCCGCCCCAAATTGCCTTGCTAAATATGCATTAAATCCGAAATTTATACCTGCACCAGTAAACTTCATAAAAAATGATATACTAGTGCCAAGAACAATTTCCCGCATATGCTTGTCATCGGAATTAATAACCTTCAAAGCGGAAACGGTTAATTTCCCTATTCTTTTGGAAAATGATTCAGATAATTGCATCATTCATCTACATCAATTCGGCAAGCATTCATTATTTCCTCTTCTTCGACTTCTTCTTTTTCTTCTGCTCATTATTCTTGCCATAATAATAATAATGATAATAGTAATAATAGCTGCCGTACAGGCTTTCGATGTTGACGCCGTTGAGCAGTGCACCCAGGACCTGGGTTTTGACGTTTTTCAGCAGGTTGTAGGCCCGGAAGGCGGCTTCTTTGTCGGTCTGGCCGGACTTGACCACCAGGATGACGCCGTCAAGGATACTGCCGAGAACCGCGGCATCGGTAACAGCGATCACAGGCGGGCTGTCGATGAGAACCATGTCGAAGCGGTCTTTCAACTCGGCCAGGGTTTTCTTCATCGCATCGCTGCCGAGGAGCTCTGAGGGGTTCGGAGGCAGGGTGCCGCAGGGCATAACCGACAGGTTGTCGATTTCGGTTTGGAATACCGCATCTTCGATGGGCACGCGGCCGACGAGGATATTGGTCAGTCCCACATGCCTTTCTATCTTAAAAATGGAGTGTACCACCGGGCGGCGCAAATCGGCATCGATGAGCAGCACTCTGCTCCCCATCTGCGCCATCGTGATCGCCAGGTTGGCTACAGAGGTGGACTTACCCTCGCCCGGCCCGGGGCTGGTTACGAGAATCGCCT
Source organism: Bacteroidota bacterium (assembly GCA_011375275.1). Classification (GTDB taxonomy): domain Bacteria; phylum Zhuqueibacterota; class Zhuqueibacteria; order Zhuqueibacterales; family Geothermadaptataceae; genus Geothermadaptatus. The sequence continues at coordinate 5,352 of DRLW01000640.1, read as the reverse complement.
TGAGGGGGTTATCGATACGGGCATATTGAATATTCGTCCGGAACGTGCGGTACGCTTCGGAAATCGGCGATTTAGGCGCAAAGTGGGTGATCAGGCGGGCTGCCATGCGACGGATTTCTTCCTTATCCTCCGGTGAACTCCCCATTCCCGCGGGCTGCACTTTCATGCGCCGCAGTGCTTCCTGCTCCTTGATCACCGGGATCGAGCCGAGTACCGCCAGGCCGATGCGCTCGACATCTTCAATGGTACGCACCGAGTTATCCATCGCTTCGAGCACAAAGGTAACACCGATTCCGAGGCCCAGGCCGACGATCAGGCCGAGAATCATGTTGAGCATTTTCTTCGGCTTGATCGGTTCGATCGGTGGTTTGGCCGGATCGATGATGCGCACGTCGCCGAGCTGGCCCACTTCGGTGATGCGCGATTCCTGATACTTCTCTTTCATCATGATGTAGATTTTCTCATCAACCTGGGCAGCGCGTTGCAGACGGGCCAGTTTCAGGCTTTTTTCCGGCAGGTTCTCCAGTTGCCCTTCGTACTGCTTCATAATCCTTTTCAGCGATGACACCTTTGGCTTCAAAGAGGCGATGCCGGCCTCGACTTCCACCTTGCGCTGAAAAAGCTCTTCGCTCATGGCCACCGGATTGGTGATGTTCTGCGAAGCCAGCTTGGCGATCTCTGCCTGAAATTTTTCTTTCAAAATGTCGATCTGTTCATCGATCTTCTGCAGACGGGGGTCATCAGCGCTGTACACACCGTCGTTGACCAGGTTGGCGACATAGGCGGCGCGCTCGTTCTGCAGCGCTGCCATGCTCTTGCTCAGCTCTTCGAAATAGGTGTTTGCCGACATGGACTCGATATTGAAATTGAGCTTGTTGCGGCTGAGCTGGTCGTCGATGTATTCAAGGCGTTTGCGGTAGGAGTTCAGCTCGGTGAGTGCTTCATTATATAATGTTTCAAACTCGGCCAGCTTTTTGATCAGCTCCTCGGTTTCGTGGGAAAGTGCCACAACCTTCTCATTCTCCTTGAACTCCTTGAGAGCATTCTCAGACTCCGTGAGCTGTTTCTGGATGATATCGAGCTGTTCCTGCAGGAAGTCTTTCACCTGCCTGACTTCTTCCTGGCTCATCAGGCGGTTTTTCTCCCGGTAGGCTTCTGTCAGGGTATTGACGATAAATGCGGCCTCTTCCGGAGAAACAGCCGTTACCTTGATTTCGATCATATCCGTGTTGCGGATCGGCGTGACGGTCAGGCGGTTTTCCATCAACTCCTGAACCATGTCATCGAAGGTGTATTCGTCACTCTCATCCTCGATACCCAAAAGGCCTTTGATACCGCTGATGACTCCGGCGAGGACGCCTTTGCGGTCGCGGGCATATTCACCCCGGCCAAGAATTTCGAGGTTATCAGCAAGCTCGGATTGCATCAGGCGCTGCAGAACAGTCTCTGCCAGCGTCCGGCTTTTGAGAATCTCCACCTGATTGTTGATCATGGTTTCCTGCTGCATCAGGCTGCCGATATCGAACAGAGACATCCCCATATTGCCCTCTTCCTGGACGATGACCTTGGAGCTGGCCTCATACTCCGGAGTGACAGTAAAGGTGTACCATGTCGTCAGCGCCATGACAGCCAGGAAGCAGGAGATGATGACCCAGCGGCCACGGTACATGATGCGCATCAATTCGGTGAGAGTAACCTCTCGTTCCAGCTTTTCTTCCATAATCCGGTTTTCCCTATCACCTGAAAAATTCATAAATTCTTCGAAAATTAGGCGTAACTACTGTTTTTTTTAAAAGTTATAACCAACCACATCGTCGATTAAAATTTTTCAACCATCCCGACTTCCCATGCGCCAAGTGCGCCGGCCAGGTTTGTGAATAAAGCAGGAGATAAACAGTATTTCAGATTTGTTCCTGCCAGTTGTGTCTGAGTTGCCTGTACACAGGTGCGGCGGCTGACGACTCCGGCACTGCTATCGGATATGCCGGATATACGTCTCGATCGCCGGCGGCTTCTCAGCGGAAGCGGCCTTGAGAAATGATAGTACAAAGTCTGTGAGTAACCTGGCTATCTGCGCGGTTGCTGTACCCAGAAGTAAACCTGTGCGATGATCGCGAGCTTAGTGGCGAACTCGAAAATCTTGGCAAAGAAATGAAAGGCAGAACCTTCGACGATGATGGTATCGCCGGGGCGGAGTTCAGGAATCAGACTGAAGTCACCGGATTCGGTATATTTCTTAACATCGATTTCGATGACTTGTTTGGCCTTTTCAGGCGCATCCTTTTCCGCGGTCTGGTTGGTGAGCACACCCATTTCCTGAGCATTGCCGTTCATGGCAAGATAGCTCTTTCGCTGCTTGCGGGCGGCAGCCAGCAAAGCCTGATTGCGGATGAGCTTGACCGTGCTCAGTCTGGCCTCTTCCCGTGGCCCCCCTGCGAAGGAGATCAGTGAAATCAGGTCCGTTCCGTTCGGAACCATATACTGTCCCGGTTTCTGAACAAACCCCCATATATTCACCTTGATCAGCAGCTCGTCTTTCTCTCCGAGATAGTAAAGAGAACCGCGGTTCTTCAGGTTTGACGGGAAATCATTCGATTGTGCGGACAGAGAATCTTGAAGGGAATAAAGGGTTAGTGCTGATATCACTACCAGCATTCGGGTGAGAATACGTTGCATGTTCATGGTCTGCCATCCCAATTATTTTTGTGTGAAATTCAAAGATGTCGAATTTGATGATCAATCATTCCACACAGCGAATATCTGCTCCGGCCTCCTGCCTTCGAAGATATTCTTACCAAGTCGTGCTAATTTAGAATTACAAAATACAGAGTCAAGGTTTGTATCAACTTCTTAACCTGAAAAATTCACATATCGAGAAGAAAACCATCTCAACTGGATTTTTATCAACAGGTTAGAAAAAAGAACTTCATCGAACAAAGTTTTGGAGTGCTCCCGATATGCCTTGTCGAAATGCTCATTGCTGAAAAGACATTGCGTAACCCGGACGCCCCTCGCAGCCCGATTTACAGATCATAAAATTTGCTCAGATCAGATGCAAAGAACGAGCACCGGGCCTGCACGCCGGCGGTTTCTCTTCATGTGATATTTCCAGTTATCGTACGGACGGCGGCAGACTTGAAAGATATGGCTGTTTCTTAACCCGGTTTACCCTTTGATAACAGTTCGTGCAGGGATAATCGGGATATCTGCAAAACTCACTCCCGGCTGACAAGCACCGGAGTATCCGTTTCACTCAGCATGCTTGCCTCATTTCAACCAGTCAGCACGCCCCCAGCACCAGAATCGTTATGCCGGCTTCTTTGCAGGAGAAGACCGGAATCTTCGAGACTCCGGCATGTATCCAAAAAAGATGAGATTCCGGCACTGCGGCGCTTCACTTGGCCGGAATGACTGATGCAGTATCCGGGCCAGGCCCGGTTAGCTGCGTAAACTGGCTACCCGGATGATCAGCAGGCTAACTGATTGACATTCAAAGGCTTGCAGCACAAATCTTTCGATTGTAAGGATTGTTCGGGTTTAAAGAGAGAATACCTGCAGGCGAAGAAAACGCGCAAATCCACCCGGAAAATTTTTCCGGCTTCCCGAAGGGACTTCAGCGCATATCGATGATTTCCGCCTGCTCGGGTGCGGTAAAAGTAAACAGAGAGGGGGAAAGCGGGGTATTGATGGAAAACTTCCTCAGCTCGTACCGGGTCCTGTTCTCGTTGATGTCTTCCTGTTCAAACAGGACAGCAAGCCAGGTTTTCTTATCGACCATCACACGCGTCTGTACTATAAAAGCATCGTCTTCCCGTGGTCTGAAGATCAGCTCATAGCACGGCGTCCCGCCGTATGTTACCTCTCCCTTGAGTTCAGCCCGATGGTCCTTGGTATACGAGAGCAACAGATCGCGCGGCAAAGGATTCTCCTTGGAGGGCGACAATCTGTCGATGATAAGCTGATTGCTGTTTTTCGTATACGTCCACAGTGTTTTACCATCAGTGACGATGATCTGCGTATCAGTTTCGATGCGATAGCGATTATCACCTTCAAGGGACAGGGTGCCGGTGAGGGTCTCTTCCCTGCCGGTCAGCGCCCAGTAGCTGGTCATCGTAAACTCAACGTGCAGGGTTTTTATCGATTCGTACTTTTTGCGCACTTTCTTGACGATATCATCGACATCGCTGCCAGGAAGTACGCTGCTGAAGATGGTCGAGATAAAAAAAAGCAGCACAGTGCTGCGCAGGGTTGCGGTCTTTTTGTTCATCAGGTTCATCTGTTATGGGTTCATATCTCCCGGGACAATGGTTACTCAGCTCGGATATACTGCCCGCAGGGCTTTCCGTTCCACGATATTTTACATCTGTTGCTGATGCGCTGACAAATCAGCGTTCTCGGAGCCGGGGCCGGGGCGAATTTTACAAAGAGTCCGGATCCAGGTGTTCGAGCTGCTCTTCGTCGATGAGTACCTCGCGCGCCTTGCTGCCATCGAACGCGCCAACGATTCCAGCCGCTTCCAGCTCATCGATCAGGCGTGCCGCACGAGCATAGCCGACCTTCAGCCGGCGTTGCAGCAGAGAAATAGAGCCCTGCTGGTGGCGCACGACCAGCTTCAACGCTTCATTAAACAACACATCGCGTTTCCCGCTCACCGCCCCCCCTCCGACGCTGGTGATCGTCTCCTCCTCCCGGACGGGCAGCAGAGATTTCGGATATCGTGGCTGCTGCTGGATATGCGCCAGGATGCCTTCGATCTCCTCTGTCGAGATAAAGGCACCGTGCAGACGGATCGCTTCCGGGCTGCTCGGCGGCAGGAACAGCATGTCGCCCTTGCCCAACAGCTTTTCAGCACCGTTCATGTCGAGAATCGTGCGCGAGTCGGTTTTCGAGGCAACAGCAAAGGCGATACGTGCCGGGAAGTTTGCCTTGATGACACCCGTGATCACATCCACCGAGGGCCGCTGGGTCGCCACGATCAGGTGCATGCCGACAGCGCGCGCCATCTGCGTCAGACGTGAAATCGGCTCTTCGACTTCCTTTGCAGCAGTCAGCATCAAGTCCGCCAGCTCGTCGATAACGACGACGATATGCGGTAATTTGCGGACAGGCTCGTCATCCGCCGGCTGAATCTTCCCCTGCTCGACTTTTCGATTGAATTCGGCGATGTTCCGGGCTCCTGAGAGAGCCAGCCGGTCATACCGGCGCTCCATTTCATATTCCAGACTGCGCAATACGGCGAGGGCATTCGCCGGGTTGGTCACAACCACTTCGTCGAGGTCTTCGCGGTAGGTCAGGTGGTGTTTATGCAGAGCGCTGTAATGCGACAGTTCCAACCGCTTGGGATCGATGAGC
>DRLW01000639.1 GCA_011375275.1 Bacteroidota bacterium | reverse complement strand
CAACATTGCACAATGCCCTGCGCGAGACAGCGGCCATGCTGCTCGAAAAGCACGGGCTGCTCGAAGTCAAATGGGGCGATCTCAACCGCCTCCAGCGTGGCCGGGTCACCCTCCCCCTTGCCGGCGCACCGGATGTACTGCGCGCGATTTATCACCGCCGCGAGTCTGACGGCCGTTTGCAGGCCATTGCCGGAGACAGCTTTATCCTTCTCGCCGAATGGGACCCGTCAGGGCGGCTCACATCGAAAAGTTTACACCAGTTCGGCAGCGCCACGCTGGACAGCACCTCGGCTCATTTTGCAGATCAGGCTCCCCTTTTTGCCCGTCATCGCCTCAAACCCGTCTGGCTGGATGAAGACTCGATTCGCGCGCATCTTGAAGAAGAATACTGGCCCGGGCGCCGGACATCACAGCACACGAATTCAGCCCGTTAGCCCAGCAGCAGGCTGAATCGGTCTGTTCCTGTCCCCCGTGCATTAAAACCTGTCCCCTGCGGACAAGCGGAAGAGAACGCTTTTGTGTATCCTTCAGAGAAGTCATCATCACCATTCATCTCTTTTCTGGAGGGTTCCATGAAAACAATCATCCGAAAACTTCTGCCGGTCGTGCTCGCGATCGCTTCTGCCGGTTCTGCCGGTGCCCGGCAGTACGCGCCTGCCCTTGATTATGAGCACCTGCTCGACACGTACTTTGACAACCAGTCCGGGTTGATCAGCTTTCAGAGCGCGCGCATCATCTTTGCGCCCGAGGGCAAATTCAAAGGCCAGGTCGCTGTACTCGATGCCAGCAACAAGGTGCTCGGGCATTTTACATTTTACGAAGACTATAAGGTCAAATCCGGCGTCTATGCCATGGCTCTGGCCAAAGCCCCGGCCGACATTACGCTGACTACCCCCGGTGTTTATACCATTGCCTTTCTCATCGATGGCAAGCCGGCCACACGCCTTCCGGTGCGTCTGGTGCAGACATCTGCGGGAGACGACCCCTTTAATCCGCAGAAAACCTTTCGTTACGATGGGTATTGGCGAACTTTTGCCCTCATCCGGATGAATAAGTGGAAGGGAGACAAATGGCCGGAAATTTATTACTGGCTCGGCGGCGCAGACCTGCCGGCAGGCAAGAGCAGGGCTTCACAGATCGCCACCCTTTTCCGCGACGGTACGATCGTAGCACACAGCAAACGCACGACGAGTGACGCGATCCAGCCCGGGCATTTCCGCAAGGTACGCAATCAGCTCTATCATCCCCACCCGGCCGGGAAAGAGCCCAACGCCCTGCCCTTTCTGCTCAAAGACTGGCTGGTCGATGGGATCTACGAATTGCGTATCAACCGGCTGGAAGATAAAGTCGCGCTGCGCTCTTATGATTTCAAAGTCAGCAACGGAGCGATCGAGCCACACCCGCGTTCAAAATTAGGCTATGAGCCTCATATCGATTATATCGCGCCACGGGTGCAGAAACGCGGCAGCAGTTCCCTCGAGCTGGAGCCGGCAATCTGGATCGAAGACCGCGTGATCAAGTAGTTGTATCCGAACGAATCCTGTTTTGAGATGCGCCTTAAACCAGAGGGCACTTTCCTCGTGCCCTCGTTACTTTGCCGGAGTTCGCATCATCCCTCACACCCATCCAGTGCACGGTATCGTCTCCTCGTCGTAAAAAACTTGCTGTTGATTTTTTCCTGTCTTAAGATGAAGGCTACGTGCTTTATCAGGAGAATTTGATCTGAGCGGAGGGAAAAATGAGGGTTCTTGTCGCAGGGGGAACAGGATACATCGGTCGCAGGCTGGTGAGTGAGTTGCTCGATGCAGGCCATGAGGTCTGTGTTCTGACACGATCACAGGCAAAAGCTCAAACGTTGCTCGATGCATCGTGCCGGATCGTTGAATGGGATCTTAACCCGGAGAGCACGTGGGCGGAGGAAATCGCTTCGGCAGATGCGCTGGTCAACCTCAGTGGTGAGAACCTCGCATCCGGACGCTGGAGTGAAAAACGGCAGCGCTTGTTTCTGCAGAGCCGCATCGACAGCACGCGCGCGCTTGTCGAAGCGGTGCGCAATGCCCGACAACGGCCGAAAGTGCTGATCAACAGCTCAGCGATCGGTTTTTATCCCGCATTTGATGAAAAGAAAATCACCGAGGAGACACCTCCGGGCAAACATTTTCTCGCCAGCTTGTGCACGCAGTGGGAGAGCGAAGCCCTCAAAATCAAACAGTTTCATGTGCGCGTCGTCCTCCTGCGCATCGGCCTGGTGATTGGGCCTGACAGCGGGCTGCTGAAAAAAATGCTGCCGCCTTTCCGTCTCGGGCTTGGCGGGCCCCTCGGCAGCGGCCGGCAGTGGATGTCGTGGATTCACGTCGATGACGTCGTCGGGCTGATTTTGCTCGCGCTGCAGGATGCCCATATCGAAGGGCCGATCAATGCCACTGCTCCAGGAGCCGTACGCAATCGCGAGTTCACCGCCACTCTGGCGCATGTACTGCATCGCCCGGCGTTTTTCCGCGTGCCGGCTTTTGCCCTCAAGCTCGCCCTCGGCGAACAGGGTAACGCCGCACTCATGAGCCAGCGCGTGCTGCCGGAGAAAGCGCTCTACCATGGCTACAACTTCCGCTACACCGATATCGGCACTGCGCTGCGCGACGCCCTGACAAAAGATCGCACCTAACGCTGCAGGCGCTCTTTCATAAAACCAGACAGTTTTTCCCAGCGCTGTGCAGAGCACGCCACCCTGTTCTCCCGCTCAGAAATCCCATCATTCCCCGGTGCTGCTCTGCCTGAGCGCCTGCTCGTAAGCTTCGCGCGTGTCGATATCGGCAAAGACAGTGGCGTCGTCCACCGGGCACAACGCCACCTCCCGGCTGTGTGCTGTGATCACCCTGCGCGCCCCCTGATCTCCCTGAAGAGCCAGCAGCTCATCAAAAAAACGCCGTGGGAATACCACCGGATTGCCCCGGCGCCCGGCGTGCTCCGGTACGAT
>DRLW01000638.1 GCA_011375275.1 Bacteroidota bacterium | reverse complement strand
GCTGCGCTGCCGGACTCGCTGCTCGAAAGCGAGCTTTTCGGGCATGAAAAAGGCGCTTTTACCGGTGCAGACCGGGCGCGTATCGGCCGTTTTGAGCAGGCTGCCGGCGGCACCCTGTTCCTCGATGAAATCGGTGATATTTCCTCAGCAACCCAGGCTAAGCTGCTGCGCGTCCTGCAGGAAAAATCCTTCGAGCGCCTGGGCAGCAATGCCAGTATCAAAGTCGATGTCCGTATCATATCTGCCACCAACAAAGACCTGCGCAAGGCTGTGCGCGAAGGGGAGTTTCGTGAAGACCTCTACTACCGCCTGAATGTGATGATCATCCAGGTGCCGCCGTTGCGTGACCGGCTGGAAGATGTTCCGCTGCTGGCGGCGCATTTCATCAAGCGCTACGCGGAACGGTTCAATAAGGATATTTCCGGCATCGATGCCGAGGCTGTGCACCTGCTCGGAAAACAGACCTGGCCCGGGAATGTCCGCCAGTTGGAAAATGTTATCGAGAGAGCGGTGATTCTGGAAAAAACCGATACGGTGCAGGTGAACACGGTGTCACGCTGTTTGCCGCCAAGCGATGAGACCAGTTTTCGCTATTTCGTGTATGATGGCGTCCCCTTCCAGAAAGCGAAAAAAGATCTCGTCGATCGCTTCGAGCGCGATTACATCACCCGCATGCTGGAAAAACACCGTGGCAAGATCGTCGATGCAGCCCGTGAGGCGGAGATCGATTACAAGAATTTTTGTGAAAAGATGAAACGCTATCAGTTGAGCAAGTGGGATTTCAAAGAATAAAAAAATAATGCGGAGGGCTCTTTTCTGATGGTGTCGTGCGATGCAAAAATATGGTCTTTTTGCTATATTTATGGTAATTATGCTATGAAAACGCCCAGCCGTGTGTGCGTGCTCCACCGGCGATAACCGTGCGGGCACGGCCTTGAACTTCTCCCGGTAAAAAGAAAAAATGACAAATATGCAAGTTGCCTTGAACCAGAAGAAACTCTATATTGTGTCTTTCCGGGCATGCTGAGCAGTCTTGTTTCGAACCGCGCCCCTGCCTGTACCACGTTCCTCTCTGCTCTGCCCGCGATCTGTCGTCACCATGTGTTCGATTGCGATAAAAAATGGCGTCCTGCCGGATTATGTTTCTCACCTCTTCGAGTTCTCAATGCTGCTGCCCGCAGTGTGTGCGGTGCAGCGTTTCCAGAAATACCTGTGAATGTGCATCACCCATAGCGTCCAGCCGCAATGATGGGAGTTGATACTGTGCTTAGGTTCTGTTGGCTGAGCTACCTGCCTGTGCGGCTCTGACCGTTTCAGGTGCCGGGCAAACCGGATATCGCTGACAGCAGTACTCATCTGTTTGTCTCTATCGTTTCACAAAATCTTTCAGCTCTTCCATGCTGCTGATGACCAGGTCCGGTCTCAGGGCGAGCAGGGTTGCAGGGTCTTTGTAGCCATAGAGCACGGCGCAGGTGCTGCTGCCGGCTGCTTTCCCGGCACGGATGTCTGTCGTGTTGTCTCCGATCATCAGCGCAGTAGCGGGTGGGCACGAGAGCCGGCGGCATAAAAAGTGAATGCCATCACCCTCCGGCTTAGGCGTCAGCTCCGGCCGGCCGCCGAGAACAAAGTCAAAATATGGTCGCAGGCCGAGCTGTTCGATCAGGGCGACAGTGTACTTTTCCTGCTTATTGCTGAAGACGGCTTTTTTGTGGTTTTTGAAATAGGCGAGGGTTTCCGGCACGCCGGCATACGGGCGGCTGAAGTCCGCCAGATGCTCGCTGTAATAGGCATGAAAAAAGTCCAGGCCTTCATCGAGGCGATCCTGTGCGCTGTCCGGAAGCGCCCGTTGCATGAGCCGGGTGATGCCGTCGCCGACAAAGCTGGTGATGGTGTGCAGATCGAGAACAGGGAGACCGAGGTGCTCCAGAGCATGGTTTACGGCGCCGGCAATATCCTTGCGGGTGTCGGCCAGAGTACCGTCGAGATCGAAGATGAGCAGGTCTTTTTCAAGCATTGCCGTGCCTCCATGAGAAGTGAGTTACAGGTGTGTTCAAGCAGGAGATGCAAAAAAGCGACCGTTGCGTTTGGGTTGGTTTTGAGATACGAAAATTTTATGGTGACGGAACCATATTTTAATTTTTCAGACCATATTCTATCACATTTTTTTAATAAATGTTTTACGCGTTCTGTGAGCGGTGGCCGGGTAAATGAAAAAACAGTGTTGTAAAATAATGAGTTACCATAGGCTTTGAAACATATAGTGATTTTCCTATACGTGCGGTATAGTCTTTGCCAATAACAGGGTCTCATTTCCAGGAAGGGCGGGTAAAAAGCGGGAAGCCGATGTTTGTTGTGAGCAAAAAAATCGATTGTCGCAATTTGTATGACCCGCTTCCGTTGTTGGCGCTGCGCAAAGCGCTGGTTCTGTTACGCCCCGGGCAGATCATCGAGCTGCTCTCCAATGACCCGGGGGCGCCCAGTGACTTTCGCGCCTGGTGCGAGATGACCGGGCACGAGCTGCTGGAGGTCTGCGATAACGTGGACCATTTTGGAATTTTGATTCGTTGCTGCAAACATGTGAAAGAGTGAGAGAGTGTGTTCTGTCAAACTGGGATAACCTGTCGTGGGCCGGAAATCTATTTTCCGGTAACTATCCATAATCAAACAATCATGCGTAACTCTAAACAAAAACTGTGGAGGTATCACTTTGGACGTCAAAGCAGATAAGGTTCTCGATTGCTCGGGTCTGATGTGCCCGATGCCGGTGGTGAAAACCAAAAAAGCAATCAAAGAACTGGAAGTTGGCCAGGTGCTGGAAATGGTTTCTACGGATTCGGGTTCGATTCCGGACATGCAGGCCTGGGCCCGGCAGACGCAGCACGAGCTGCTCTACGCAGAAAAGGAAGATGACGGCAAGTTCAAATTCCTGATCAAAAAAACTCACTGAATTCCCGCCCTGTGGTGAATTCGCCCATCTTGTAAATGAGACAGAACACACTAAACTCCGGGAGGAAATAATGAGTAATGCCAATGGTGACCGTCCGCAACGCCTGGCTTTGATCGCCAGCCGCGGGACTCTTGACTGGGCTTACCCTCCTTTTATTCTTGCCAGCGCTGCAGCTTCGATGGATTGGGAAGTCACGATTTTCTTTACTTTTTATGGATTGCCGTTGTTGAAAAAAGATTTTGACGCAGCGGTATCCCCCCTTGGCAACCCGGCCATGCCGATGAAAATGCCCTTTGGCCCCAAGGGATTCCAGAACATCAACTGGAATATCCCCAATCTTCTCATGGGCAACCTGCCCGGCTTTGAAAACGTGGCCACTACTCTGATGAAAAAAACCTTTGAGAAAAATGGTGTTGCCACCATCGAGGAGCTGCGCGAAGCCTGCATCGACCTCGATGTCAAAATGATCGGCTGCCAGATGACGATGGACGTTTTTGGCTTTACCAAAGATGAGTTCATCGAAGAAGCCGAAATCGGTGGTGCAGCGACTTTTCTGCAGTTTGCCGCTGACTCAGACGTCAACCTGTTTATCTGATACGCGTAATACCGATGCACAATCCGCCGCAGTGAGTTTGCTGTGGCGGAGTTTTTTATCCCGATCGATTTGTAAACGATCCCTGCGCACAATGAAAGTCGGGGCAACTGAAGATTTTGTACAGCGACGTGTGTTGCTGTAATTTTTTGATAAAAATATGGTTAAGGTGGATTTTCGTACGATTGATGGATTTTTCAGATTATTCGTTTGATGGTGGTTATTGCAGGCTGCTGCAAGAGAAAATCAATGGTAACTGCACTCATGGCCGGCGACTGGATTGGAAAAGAAATCGGGCTGAAGGATATCAGCAAGCTGTATGAGCAGACGGCAGGCAACTGGTTGCTGCTCGAGGTGATCGATACCATGATGGATGGTACGCCCTCACGCATGAAGCTGCTGTATCAAAGCCCGGATAAAAGCGCCGTGCATGAGTTTCTGATGGAGGACGATGACTGGGACTGGCAAAAGCAGTATCTCATCGTCTTTTCCGACCCGACCAAACCCTGTACAATCAGTATTTGAGCAGAAAAATCAACACAAAAGGTAAATGACATGATCGATGGAGAAGGAAAAAAAATACTCGTGATTCAGACACATGGTGTGGATACCCCCCGCCGGACGTATTCGCCGATATTTTACGCCATGGCCGCTGCTGCTATGGAGATGGAAGTCATGGTCTGGTTTACGATGGAGGGCACCAGCCAACTGCGCAAAGGCGCGGCGGAAAAGGTTCAGCTCGATCCGACCAGCAATGTTACCCTGAAGACCATGCTCGAACAGGCCATGGATGCCGAGGTTGAGCTGCGCGTCTGCCAGCAGAGTCTCGACCTGCACGGCATGACCGAGGATGACCTCATCGATGGTGTGGAGATTTTAGGTGCCACCAGTATCATCGATCTTGCCCTGGAATACGATCACGTCATGTATTTTTAGGTTCACCTGAGAGCACTGCTGCGATACGGCAGAACGGATTTCAGACGGCAGAGCACCCGGCGAGACGACGAGAACCCAGAGACAGCCAGCAGCCGGGAGTGACGGAGAGGAGGAAGGAGCTGGTTTGGCAGCTCGCCGGCTGAAATTTGTTTGCCAGCCGCACACTCAGGTGTAGAGAAGGATATTCAGCGTCGTCACAATTAATATTAGGTGGAGAAAAACTATGGCAGAAACTCAGGAAGTTCGCGGCTGTGTGATTCGCCTTGATTTGTACTACAGCGTCAATGATCACACATGGGCTCAAGTGAATGATGATGGAACGGTTACGGTTGGCATGACGGATATTGCCCAGAATCTGGCCGGGCCGCTGCTGCACACCAAATGTAAAAAAGTGGGCCTGACACGGAAAAAGGGCAAGCCGATCGCCACGGTTGAAAGCGGCAAATGGGTCGGCCCGGTCAAGACGCCGATCTCCGGCGAAATCGTCGAGGTCAACGATGCCGTTGCCCAGGATGCCAAGATCATCAACCGCAGCCCCTACCGCGAAGGCTGGATCGCCAGGATCAAGCCGGAAGATCTCGAGGGGGACATGGCGGATATGGTTACCGGCGAGGCTGCGGTGGAAGCCTACCGCAAGAAGATCGAAGATGACAATCTTCCCGCCTGTGATCATGTAGAAGGTTTTGAAGCCTGATGCACAGAGGGCTCAGGCACGACTGCTAACCTAATCAACGTGAGGACATCACTGTGGCTTTAGATCTGAGAATCAACAAGTATGCAGATGTTCCTATGGAAGAAAAACAGCGGTTGTTCGACGAGGTCACCCGCGACGAGCGCTTCGAGGAATATCTGTACGGATGTTATGAATGTGGCATCTGCGTGGCTTCCTGTCCGTCTGCCCGGTTTTACGATTTCAGCCCGCGCAGAATAGCCCAGGCAGTAGCCCGTGAAGATGTCGATCTGGTTTACACCCTCATGAATGACAGCATCTGGGACTGCTCGCAGTGCTTTTCCTGCGACCGCTGTCCGCGCAAGAATTCGCCCGGCGGGCTGATCACCATCATGCGCGAGGTGGCTGTCAATAACGGGCTGTCATCCGCTCAGGAAGCCCTGGAAGGGTATGGCCGTATCGTCTATAAGATTATGGGCACCGGCACGCAGGTCTCCCCGGATATGCTGCAGCCGAACGCCTTCCCGGACTGGGGCCCACACGTCAAGGATATTTCCGACAACCTGGACATCTGGCGCCGGGCCTTGCCGCCGGAAACCCTGCACACCACGGAAACCGGCTGGCAGGTGGATGACAAAACCATCATCGAGCTGTACCTGATCTGGCACATGACCGGTGTCATGAACATGATCCAGGAAGTGGACGAGGGCTTGTACGAAATTCTCGTCGATGTGATGGAAGAACGCCTTGAAGAAGAAGGCTACGACGTAACTTTTGACTGACAGAGAGGCGCCGCCCCCCAGTAAGGAGCGGGCTGATCGTTTTCACATAAAATGAAAGGGAGCTCGTCATGATCCCATCTGAAACCCTGGTCAAGCAGGCCAAGGATCGACAGTTCGTCCAGGATCCGAACAAGGCACCGACTGAAGATATCCACGATATCATCTTCCAGCTCGAAAAAGAGGGTGAGTGGGAGGTCCAGCGCGTGCCTGAGCCATATATGGAAGTCAAAACCAAGTATGGCCGGATCAAGAAAATTCCCATTGAAAAAACCTGGCACCACAAAAGCTGTGGCCAGTGCGGTCATATTCCGGGCTATTCCACCTCGATTTTCTGGCTGAACAGAAAATTCGGCTACGACTATATCGACCCCTCGGATCAGACCTCGTGCACGGCATGGAACTACTATGCCTCCGCCACCTCGAATGCGGCAGCGCAGGCGGCTGTTGCCATGCGTAATTTTGCCGCGGCAGCGGAAACCGGCTACTACCCTCTGATCCACTGCGGCACCAGTTTCGGGCATTACAAAGAAACCCGCATGCAGTTGATCCACAGCGCGGAGCTGCGCCGGCAGGTACGCGACATCCTGGCCCGCCTGGGCAAAAAGTTCGTTATCCCCGAAGAAATCGTCCACTACAGCGAGTGGGTGCATGCCATGCGTGACAAGATCAAAGAGAATCAGGTGCGCGATATGAGCATGATTCGGGCGACGGTTCACCCGGCCTGCCACTACCACAAGCTGATTACTGAAGATGTTATCTACGATCCGGAAATTTATGGCGCGCAACGTACCGCTATCATCACCGGCACTCTGCAGGCGATCGGCGTCGATGTTGCTGATTATTCAACCTGGTATGACTGCTGCGGCTTTGGCTTCCGCCACATTCTGGTATCACGGGATTTCTCGCGCTCCTTCGCAACCCAGCGCAAGATCGAAGTGATGAAAAAAGAAGCCAACCCGGATGTCGTGGTGACGCATGATACGGGATGTGTGACAACGCTGGATCAAAGTCAGTTCGCCGCCAAGGCACACGGGCACGAAGTTGGCGTCCCCGTGCTGTCGGATTCCCAGATGGCCGCTCTGGCCCTGGGTGCGCATCCGTACAAAGTGTTGCAGATGCATTGGCACAACACAGACAATACCGGTCTGCTGGCCAAAATGGGTATCGACCCGGATAAGGCGTGGGCTGAGTTTGAGAAAGCACTGGAAAAATTGAAAGATGGCTCACAGCAATATTTAACCTGGGAGGATACGGATGGCTGAGAAACCGATTCTGATTATTGGCGGCGGCCCGGCAGGACTGGAAGCGGCCCGCAGCATTGCTGATCTGGGATACCAGGCAGTTCTCGTGGAAAAACGCGAGCGCCTCGGCGGCACCCCGGACGAAGCACACTACGCCAAGCTGACCCCTGACCTGCGCGACGCACCAAAGGCCATGCAGGAAATGATCGACCCGGTCACCAATAATCCGAATGTAAAAATCCATTTCGGTTCCACAGTGACCTCTGCCAGCGGCAGCGCCGGCAATTTCGATGTGACGATCAAAAACAGCAAAGGCTCGACCACGGAAAACGTCGGTGCGGTCATCGTTGCCACGGGTTTTCAGCATTTCGATCCGGGCCGCGAGACACAGCAGTACGGCTACTATGAGCACGACGACGTTCTCACCCTTGTCGATCTCGAAAAGATGCTGACCGAGCACAAGGTTGTGCGGCCATCCAATGGCCAGCCCCCGAAGAGCCTGTGTTTTATCCAGTGCGTCGGCTCGCGTGATCGCCAGATCGGCAATGAGTACTGCTCCAAGGTCTGCTGCGGTATCGCCTCCAAAGGTGCTATCGAAGTACGCCAGTTGCTGCCGGATTGCAAGGTGTACATTTTCTACATCGACATGCGGATGTATGGCTACTGGGAAAATGAAATCTACTGGCCGGCACAGGAAAAGTATAAAGTGAACTACGTCAAAGGGATCGTCACCGAGGTGGTCAAAAAAGGTGACGGCCTGATGATCAAAGGCGAGGACACCACCCTCGGCCGCCCCATGGAAATTCCCATGGACATCGTCGTGCTTTCCGTGGGCATGGAGCCCAGCGCCGGAACGCGTGAGATGGCGAAAGTGTTTGGCCTGCAGCTCAATAAGTACAACTTCATCGAAACCACGGGCGGGCCGCTGGATACGGTGACGACCACGGTGGAAGGTGTTTATGCCTGTGGCGCCAGCACCGGTCCGGCTGACCTCGAGGACAGTGTTTCCTCGGCAGGCCTGGCCGCGATGAAGGCGATTTCACTGGTCAGAAAAGCTGCGCAGGCAGCATAATTTGAAAGGGGAGAGCTGTCCGGCTTGCAGCTCTCCGCTACGGATTTCTCACAAATAAACATCACGGTGCCCCATGGGTCAGGTCGTCGATACAGAAACTGCGAAGGAATTCATCGGAGAAGCGCTGGAAAAAGTTGCTGCCGAGGAGCTCTCAGCGATTTGCCGCGAGGTGGAGCAGAAAGCGCTCTGGTTTCAGGGCAAGTTGAGCGAGACGCACTTGCCGCAGCTCTCTTCAGGTGAATACTACTCGCTGTTGCGGCGGGTATTCGCCACGCGCCGAAGCGCCAACAAGATCATCGAGACGCATCCGCTGGAGAGCTTCAGAAAGCAGGCGATGGCGTTGCTCTACGGTGACGAGCCTGTCTCTGAGCGCTTCCGCACGTTTGTCGCTATTTTTGATGATCTGCCGGTTCATGTGGCCCGTGACCTTGCCAGCGAAATTCTGCATTTCACAGACCCGGACCGCTACTGGCTCTGGACACGCTGGATGTGGGATCCGCGCACGAAAACCGGGGCCCTGCCGCTTGTGACAACCGCCAGCTATGATTTTGACGGCGAGGATGAGGGCGCAGTGTACATGAAAATCGGCGAAGCCATCGCATTTGTGCATCAGGTCGGCGATGCAGCCGGTTTTCAGACCATCAGCCGGGAAATCTATGGCACCGATGTTTTTCTCAGTTGTGTTTATGTTATCTACGTTTACACCGTGCTGAGAATCCGCATGACGCAGGAGTTCAACCGGGTCATGCCCGAGCTGCCGGAATTCTCCCGGCGCCTGCTCGGAGTACACAGGCAGGTAGCCCATGTGGAAAAAACGGAATCACTTGAGAACTAACTGAAACCTTCAGGAGCATACTTATGGGTTCGCTCAAATCCGTTGAACCGGAACGTATTCGTGAAAAAGAACACCTTGTTCAGGACGGGATGGATATCTCCGGTCACTGGAACCGCATGTTCGAGCAGCGGGTGATCTGGGAATACACACCGGAACTGATCGAGAAAGTTACAGATGTTGAAGGCGCTGAGTCCTTTGGCTGGTGTTATCAATGCGCCCAGTGTGTCCCGGTGTGTCCGGTCAACACCGTGGGTGATTATGCTCCGCGAAGAATCTTTCGCCGTGTGCAGACCGGAATGGACTTGTTTACCAGCCCGGACTTGTGGCAGTGTACCACCTGTGCCAACTGCCTGCGTGTCTGCCCCAAGGAAGTCAACATGATGAATATCATGCCGGCCGTCCGCCAGGAGGCTGTGCTCGAAGGCAATGCACCGCAGGAACTGCTCGATGTTTTTCAGAACACCTTTGATTACGGCAACCCTCTCGGCGAATCTCCGAAAAAACGCGCCGCATGGACCAAAAAAGCGGGCGTCGATGTGCCGCTGATGAAGGATAAGAAAAAAGCAGATATCCTGTGGTTTGTCGAGTGCTATCCGAGCTACCACCCGCGCGGAATTGACGCCAGCATTGCCATGGCCCGCGTGCTCGATGCCCTGAATATCGATTACGGCATCCTCGGAGCCGAGGAAAAGTGCTCCTGTGACAGCCAGCGTATCGCCGGCGAGCAGGGCTTGTTCGAAGAGTTTGCCGAGCACAATATCAAACTGCTCAAAAAGTACAAAGTCAAAAACGTGGTTGTGACCGACCCCCATGCCCTCAACGCGCTGCGGCATGAATATCCTAAATTGGGCGCGAAATTCAAGACCATCCACTACACCACCTATCTGGCGCCGATGATGGATAAGCTCGATTTCAAGAAAGAGCTGGGCTACAAAGTCACGTTTCACGATCCCTGCTATCTCGGCCGTCACAATGGCGAATATGACGCACCGCGCGACATGCTCAAAGCCATCCCGGGCGTGGAGCTGACCGAGATGGGGCGTTGTCGCGAAAACAGCTACTGCTGCGGCGGTGGCGGCGGCGGTATGTGGTTGGATGGTTTCATGGCTGATCACGTCACCGAGCGTCTCTCCGAACGCCGGGTACGCGAGGCCGTTGAAACCGGCGCCGACGTTCTCGTCGTGTGCTGCCCTTATGAGGTTTCCCGTTTTGAGGACGCTGTCAAGTCCACCGGAAACGAGGGCAAACTGTTGGTCAAAGATATCATCGAGCTGGTCGCCGAGGCGATGGAACTCGTTTGATTTTTCCGCCGGCCCGGTCTGTGAATCCCGCAGGGATGCAGACCGGCAGGGCGGCTTTGTTACTGTTCTTTGAAAGCATTTTCTGCACACCCTGTTGCTGATCTCTTTCCGCTTGCATGGAACGATGCCGCCGTAGTACATTGGCGGATGCTAATACAGACTATCCAGCAACGAAAGCAAAATCAGTGGAGCAACCGGAATGAAGATCACCATGACAGACGATATGCGCAGAAAGCTGATCGAAAGGCTGCGCGAGGAAACGATCGGTATCGATGTTTCCTGGACTTTGGCCACAGGCGAACATACGCGTCGCATCTACCTGGACAGCACAGCCAGCACCTTGCTGCTGCGCATCGTCAAAGATGTCCTCGCCGATTTTTTGCCTTTTTATGCCAATACACACACCGTGGCGCATTTCTCCGCCAAGCTGGCAACGCGGGAATATGAGTGGGCGCACCAGATGGTGCTCGATTTTGTCAAAGCCGACCCTGAAACGTACTTTTCTTTCTTCGTCGGCAGCGGCACGACTGGTGGGATCAACCGCGTGGTCCGCACGCTGAAGGAGAGGCGTCCCGAGCGCGATGTGGTGATCACCACGATCATGGAGCACCACTCCAACGATCTGCCGCACCGCAGGCACTTCCCCGAGGTGGTGCACATCCCGGCGATGATGACCTCCAATGCCCTCGGTTGCGTCGATGTGGACCGGCTGGAGCAGGCGCTGCAACAGTACGG
>DRLW01000637.1 GCA_011375275.1 Bacteroidota bacterium | reverse complement strand
CGCAACGGCGAGGATTATCTGCTGTGGATTTTTCCGGTAGGCAAGCTGCGTCGCCTTGCGGAGGAGAAGGCGCAGGAAGCGCTCAATACGGGTGAAGAGGTTGATTTCCCGCCCATGAGCAACTATGAGCGCTTTATCATTCACGATACCCTGAAATCCTGGGACAGCGTCGAAACGACCTCTTTCGGAGAGGGCGATGAACGCTTTGTCCGTATCACCCCGCAGCGTTTCGGCAGGCGTCTGAAGCGCATCGCGAAAAAGCTGAAAATATTCTGAAACGTACAGGCTGCCCCCTTATTTTTGGGGTGGCCTTTTTTTGTGTCCGGAAGTTTTCAGTCGCATCGCCCAATCTGCCTGATCAGACCTGATGCAGAGAGCAGTAGCCGTTATTCCGGCACTGCGCTTCGCCTGGCTGTAAAGACAGATGTCGGAATCTGAGCCAGGCCCGGTTTTCTGAGTAAACTTGATGTCCGGAGCCATGCTGAGTTAACTCGATACACTGAGTTGGTTTGTGTATGTGTAGTATTATTGTAATTTATCAGACATAATGATGAAAGGACTGAGCCATGAAAAGCAAAGCATTGGTTGAAGCACTCAACGAGCAGATCAATTATGAGTATTTTGCCTCCTATCAATATCTCGCTATGGCCGCTTATTTTGAATCCGCCGGGTTGTCTGGTTTCGCTTCCTGGATGCGAGCCCAGAGCGAGGAGGAACTGTTCCATGCGATGAAGATTTTCGATTTTATGCATGACCGCAACGCGCGTGTCAAGCTGCTGGCGATCAAAGAACCGGTTGCAGAGTTCTCATCGACTTTGGATGTTTTCGAAAAGACCCTCGCGCACGAGCAGGCTGTAACTGCCAGTATCAACGCACTTTACGAACTTTCCCTGCAGGAAAAAGATTATCCCACACAGGTGATGTTGCAGTGGTTTATCGAAGAGCAGGTGGAAGAGGAAAAAACCGTGCAGGAGATCATCGATCAATTGAAGCTGATCGGCGATGATGGCACCGGCCTGTTCCAGCTCGATCGTGAGATGGGTGCCCGCCGCGGCGCGACACCGGAAAACGGGAATGCATAGCCCGGGAGATTTTCACCCGTTTCCCATGCTGCTTGCATGCTGTGTTATGCCATGAAGCGTGCGGCGTAGTTTTCTTCCCCGCATGGGCAGATAGGCCCTGCCCGTGCGGTATGTGTTAATGAGGTCGGTGTGCCTGGCCATCCGACATGTCATCGAACTTTCAACTCGTGCCCGGCTGCGGGCAGGATACCTCATGAAAATCACATTTCTCGAGAGTTTTTACGGCGGCTCGCACAAGAGCTTCCTCGACGGTCTGGTGAAATACAGCACGCACGAGATCGATGCCCTGACTTTACCGGCCCGCTTCTGGAAATGGCGTTTGCGCAGTTCTGCGCTCTATTTTGCCGACCAGTACGGCCGCGAAATCAGAAATTCCGACCTGATCATCGCGACGGATATGCTCAACCTCGCCGAGCTGAAGTCCCTGGCTGACTACACCGGGCCATCGATCCTGTTCTTCCATGAAAATCAGCTCACCTATCCTTTGCCGGATCATGAGCGCCAGGACCCCCATCTCGGCATGGTCAATCTGGCTTCAGCTCTCGCCGCAGATGTCAATCTGTTCAACTCGAACTTCCAGCTCAATTATTTCACTGATGCGCTGCGCAGTTTCATCAACCGCATACCGGAGTTCGTGCCTGTGTTCGCTCACCAGCGTGTGATGAAAAAAAGCCGCGTGATGTATATGGGCTGTGATTTCAGCGCCTTCAAACCCCCTCGGCGTACGACCAAGCCAAATCCCGAACCTGTTATCCTCTGGAATCACCGCTGGGAATTCGATAAGCAACCCGCAGTTTTTTTTCGGGCCCTATATAAACTGCACGCTGAAGGGGTGCCGTTCAAACTGCTCATCCTGGGGGAAAACTATCAGGTGCATCCACGTGAGTTCCTCGAAGCACGGGAAAAGCTCAAAGATCGTATCATCCGTTTCGGCTTTGTCGATACGTGGGAGGATTACGCCGCCACCCTGAACATGGCCGATATCGTGATCTCGACGGCGATTCAGGAAAATTTCGGTTACTCTGTCGCCGAGGCCATGTACTGTAAAACTCTCCCTTTGCTGCCCAACCGTTTGAGCTACCCGGAGATCCTGGCCCCGGAATTCCACAACGCCTTTTTATACAAGAATGAGGACGATCTGGTCAACAAACTGCGCCATCTGCTGGCCCATTACCGTGAATATGATGAGACGCGGGAAAAACTCTCCCAGGCCATTTCACGCTTCGATTGGTCGCGGAGAATAGCTGAATTTGATGAGCTGTTTTTACAGCTTGCTGACGGCAAAACCGGGCAGGCAGCAGCATAGCGAAAAGGTGTTGCGCCGGCCCGGTTCAGCCGCAACACCATCTCTCCGGCAACAGGTGCCTTGCGCCGTGGGATTTTTTTGAACTCAGAAGGGGTCGATTTGAAACAAATGCTTGCGTTTTAAAAAAACAATACATATCCTGTTTATGGAAGCGCTTCGTCAGAAAGGAGTCTGACTCGACGCTGATTCAGACCGGGCAAATTATCAGGCGATACCACTCACCAATGGGCTCAATCCAAATCACACCTACTTTGCTCTTGCGGCACCAGCAACTGCCCGCCCTCTCCTTCACCTGCTCTGACGATGTCCTGTTCATCACTTTCTGATGGGGAAAAGACGATGTACGCAGAACACTCCCTACTCTCTCGAACCGAATAAATTGACGCTTCTCTGCGCATTGCAAACGCAGATGATTCGGTGACAACGGCTGCTGTTGTAGCTATTTTGCAGGTTGTCATCGCAGCGCACCGGTCTCCTCACCTGGCGCAATGCAGCATAGCATCGTGACAGGACGCTGGATACGAATCCCTTTAGGTTGGGCAGCTTTCAGTGCATTTCTAACCGGCATTACCGGTGAAGTGCATAAAAGCAACCCAATCAGAACCTCATAACTGAAAGGGTTTAGCCATGAGAGCGATAGGAAAGATCTTCAGCATCATTCCGACGTTGTCCGTCCCGCTTGTCTATCTGAACATCCGTACACGATTTATGCAACCTGAAGCGGTTAAACGCTGGTTTGATAAAGTCGTGATGAGTCATGCCCTGCCATCCGGTGGCATCTTGCAGATCAATGTCGGCACGCTTTTTATCATGTTCGGCCTGTTTCTGCTTCTGATCGAGATTTATAAGTCAACCCACGTGAACAATGTTCAGATTGTTGAGCACACCATGTCCTTCTTTCTTTTCGTCGTCTATTCACTGCAGTTGATTTTCGATCCGCGGCTTGCGAGCAGTGTTTTCCTGCTGCTGGGAATGATGGCGGCTGTTGATCTGATCGCCGGCATCGCAATTACCATCACTGCTGCGCGCAAGGACTCTGTGACGACGATCAAAGCAGCGGGTCTCATCCCGGATTAAACGAACTTTGTTTTGTCCCTGTCTGTAGGAATGCCCGATGATATGCGATATCCGGGAAAACCGAAAAATTTTCCTGAGCGCGCACTCTGTGAGCAGAGCTTCTGCTGATGCGCCGGAGGGAACTGTTTTTCAGGTTGTTATTCCTTAAGACACCCCAACCACTTTGGGGGGATGAAATAAAATTATAACCGGAGAAAAAACATGAAAGTACAGTTCATTCTTACCCTGATGTTGGCGGTGCTCCTGTCCGGGCTGATTGCCTGCTCCGCCGATGAAAACCAGCAGGCTGCAGAGACAGCGGTGGCCACGAAGGTCGTCACATTGGATGTTGAAGGCATGACCTGCGGTGGTTGTGAGGCAGCGATCAAAACCACGCTGAAGAAAATCGATGGCGTGCAATCTGTCGATGCGAGCTATGAAAAAGGCAGTGCAGAAGTCACCGTGCAGCAAGGCAAGGAACAGGTCCAGGCGATGATCGAGGCGCTGGATAAAATCGGATATAAAGCTAAGGTAGCGGATAAATCCTGAGTATGGAGCAACCGTGCATCTCAAGGCCTGTCGGGTGTGGCGCATCCGGCAGGCTTTTTTTTGTCCTTACCCGGCTCGTCATAGTCCTATAAACCGGCCTCTGCGTGAAGAAAAAAGGACTCTCCCTCAAATCGTGCGGGTTGATTTTCAGTATGGCAACCGGGGCGGTTGGCCCATGATGTACCGCGACATTCATGTCGCGAAGTAGAATACATTTGGTAACTCCGGCTGCTTTGATGGCCTGGATGTAACGCGACATTCATGTCGCGCGGTTGGATTCTTTTCGTTATACAGACTGCTTTGTGGGTTGGCAGAGACGCGACATAAGTGTCGCGGTACGGGGGGGATTTCGTCAGTAATCCCAAAAGTTGGCCCGGGGGCAAATATCGTTTTTACTACCTCAACATCGACCGGATTTGCAAAATGACAATTTCCCAACCCACACAATCTGAGAAAGAGCCAAAAAAGG
>DRLW01000636.1 GCA_011375275.1 Bacteroidota bacterium | reverse complement strand
TGTGATGATACCGATCACGGTCATCGTCACCACACCTTCCAGCAACGTGTATCCGTGCTGGGGATGGCGCAAGCGTGTTATGCCGGACAGCAGGCGGATGATTTTATTGGCGTGCGTCATAACGTCATTGCTCCTCACTGATCAAAAATCCATGTGCTCTGCTCAGGCTCAGCCCATGCCTTGAAATTATTATTCGTCAGGTTAAGCCGATCTATTCACCAACCAGCACCCGGTATAAGGAAAGTCGGGCTGCCTGGGGCCGCGTGGTTTTATCAGACTGTTGCATTCGATCCATAACAGTGATAAAAAACAGGGAAGCCATCCCGAAGGCGACTTCCCTGATTGCAGTAAGCAAGGAGACTATCGCTGGTGTGCAGCGATGCTACATGAAACTGTTCCGGTAGTGGCATTATACGTCGTGGTGTAGGCGTCACCGCCGCCGGGGCAGGTTGGCAGCGTGTTGCCCGGGAACAGGTCTTTCAGAGCCGCTGCAGCGGGAAAAGCTGCATTGCCGCCTGCTGCATTTTCTGCATATTTGATCGCTGCCGCACTTTCGATCGCCGCTTGGTTTGCCTTACACGCGCTCGTCTCTGCGTTGCCACTCAAATCTACAAACTTGGGGATAGCCACGGCTGCCAGAATGCCCAGAATGACGATCACCATGATCAATTCGATCAGTGTAAAACCTTTTTGATTTCTCATCTCACTGCTCCTTTGCTTGTCGTGCGGGTTGTGGGAAGCTGTTTTCACGCCTTCTAAGGCAAGGCATGTGCCAAAGTTACCTTTTTGAAACAGGAGCAGCAAAGGGTAGTTGTTTTTATTAGAATTACATCGATACTATTTTCGTAATACCCGGCCCGGCAATGTGATGCCTGCTCCCGGCTCTGTTCCGTTTCGGCATACCACATCCGCCATGGGCAGATAAAAACAAAATAACCGCTTTATTTTCAATGAATTATACTGTGGTGTTCCGTATCGGCACGCCATCCCGATACGGCATGGCAGCCGGCGAGGTTATTGGGCAATCTTGGTCATATCCCACATCGGCAGAAAGATAGCCAGGGCGAGAAAGAGCACGATCACACCCAGGGCAACAGTGATGATCGGCTCAATCATCGAAGTGAGGTTCTTAACAGCATAATCGACTTCTGTGTCGTAGTGTTTGGAAATATTCATCAGCATTTCATCGAGGGAGCCGGACTGCTCGCCGATTGCGATCATGCGCACAACCATGGGCGGGAAGAGTTTACTCTGCTTCAGAGGCACGGCGATCCCCTCACCTTTGCGGATCCCGAGGCTGGCTTTTTCGATCTCACGTCCGACGACTTCGTTGCCGACGGTACGCGCCACGATCTCCAGAGTCTGCAGAATCGGCAGGCCGCTGCGGTTCAATGTTTCGAACATGCGGGTGAACCGCGACATCGAACTCTTCATCAATAAATTGCCGAAAACCGGCAGCTTCAGTTTGACATAATCCCACTGATAGCGGCCGTTATCGGTCTTGCTCCAGAATTTGAATGCCACACCTGCGACAGTGAGTACGGTCAGGATGATGTACCAGTATTCCGTCAGTCCGGCGTGCATGCCGATGAGAATACGCGTCGGCAGGGGCAGCTCGACACCGAGCTTTTGAAACATATCGATGAACTTCGGCACCACGAACATCATCAGCGACAGCACGGCCACGATGATCGAGACGATGACGATGACCGGATAGCGCATCGCCGCTTTGATGCGGGCTTTGGTTTCACGATCATATTCGAGCAGATCGGCCAGACGGGTGAGGACGTCATCCAGGGCGCCGCCCATCTCTCCTGCGCGGATGGTGTTGATGTACATCTCCTCAAATACTTTCGGATGTTTGGCCAGCGCTTCGGAGAAACTGATCCCGCTCTCGATATCGACATATATTTTACTGATGATCTCGCGCATGGCAGGGTTATCTGCCTGCTCGGTGAGGGCATCCAGGCAGGAAAGGAGCGGCACGCCGGCGCGCAACAGCGTCGTCAACTGGCGTGTAAAAACGATGATATCATTGGTTTTGACAGCCGGCTTGGTTCCCGGCAGCTCAAAGCCGCCGCCCATACCGGAAGCGCGGCTGATTTTGATCGGATGAAAACCGAGGGATTCCAGCTTGTCCGCCACCGCGCCGGCATGGGGCGCTTCGAGCACATCTTCGACGATCATGCCGGAAGGGTTGAGGGCTTTGTAGGAAAAAGCAGGCACGGCCTCCCCCTCAGTTTCCGCGGGCGGTCATCGCAAAACGGGGTACCGGAATTTCATATTTATGAATTTTGCGATACAGCGTGGTGCGGCCGATGCCGAGGGCTGAAGCTGTGGTGGTCATGTTGTAGTTGGTCACCTTCAGTGCATGCTGCAGCACTTCCTTTTCGATCTCCTCCAGTGGCACGATATTCTTGCTCAGTCCGATGACATTGCGCCAGTCCAGCCCGCCATTGCTCATGGCCGGATGTGTCTGTTGCGAAACGACCATGAAGGGCAGGTGCTCCGGCTGGATCACGCCCTGGCCGGCTGTCAGAATCGAACGTTCGACCACATTCTGCAGCTCGCGTACGTTGCCGGGCCAGTGGTAGTTGATCAGGTACTCCATCGCCTTGCTGGAAAAACCGACCACGTTGTGTCCGGAATTTTCGTGAAACTTGCGCACGAAAAAAGCCACCAGCACCGGAATATCCTCCCGCCGGTCACGCAGGGGCGGAATTTCGATCGGATAGACATTGATGCGATAGTACAGATCCTCGCGGAAGTGCCCTTTCTCCATTTCCTTCTCAAGGTCTTTATTGGTCGCAGAGATCACGCGCACATCCACCTCGATATCACCGGTTCCGCCGACGCGCTGAAAACGCCGCTCCTGCAGAACGCGCAGGATTTTCACCTGCGTGGTTGGGCTCATATCACCGATTTCATCGAGAAAAATCGTGCCGCCATCGGCCTGCTCGAACTTGCCGGGTCGCATGGTATGAGCGCCGGTAAACGCGCCTTTTTCGTGCCCGAAAAGCTCGCTTTCCAGCAGTGCCTCCGGAATAGCCGCACAGTTGACAGCCACAAAGGGACGGTTGCGCCGCCGGCCGTTGGCATGGATCGCACTGGCGAGCAGCTCCTTGCCCGTGCCGCTCTCGCCATAGAGCGCCACGGTGACATCGCTGTCGAGAATCTTTTCCACGCTGTTGAAAACGTGCTGCATCTGACGGCTGACACCGATCACATTGTCAAAACCGAACTTCTCCTTCATTTCACTGCGCAGTCGTGAGACTTCCGCCTTCAGGCTGCCGGTGAGCAGCGCGTTGTCGATGATAATCTTCAGCCGGTCCCAGTCCACCGGTTTGGTGAGATAGTCGTATGCCCCGAGCTTCATCGCATCGATGGCTGTGCCCAGATTCTCGCTGGCCGTGAGCACGATCACCGGCAAATCCGGGAAATCCGCTTTGATGCGGCGCAGCGTTTCGATACCATCCATTACAGGCATGACCATATCGAGCAGCACGAGATCAAAACTGCGCACACGCAACAACTGTACGGCATCCAGCCCGTTGTGCACACGCTCGGTTATGAAGCCGTGCCGGCCCAGAAGATCCGAGGTCAGTGAGGTAAATTCCGGCTCATCGTCGATGATGAGGAGTTTTGCGTTTTCCATATCCTTTTTCTGCTCCGGAGAAAATGTCGGTGATCACCTGATAGCACTGTTCCAGCCGGCGGCTCACATCGACACGACATACAGGGCCTGATCATAGGAAATCTGGCCGTCGCTGGCAATGGCCAGCAGTTGCTTGTGCGTTCCCTTTTGTAACACATCGGCCAGTTTATCTTCATCCAGCAGCTCGCGCGCGCCCGAAGGAGCTGTGCTGCGCTCCCAGGTATATTCCAGATTTTCCTTGCCGAGATATCCCTCGCCAAAGCACTTCTCACACCCGCTGGCTTCGTAAAAATGAACCTGTTTGCCGTTGCCGATGGAAAGCTCGTCCAGGGCGCCGGCAGCGTCCATCGAGCTGCGGCAGTGCGGGCACAGGCGGCGCATGGGAATATTGATATACACCTTGCGCAGGTTGCGCGCCACCATGCCATGTTCATCGGAAGCAAAGAGGCGGCGGTGTGCATGCCACGGCGCCTGGGCCGTCACACCGATGACGATATTGCGGCCGCTTTCAGCAAAGGATGCCAGTTGTCCCAGGGCATAGCGATCATTGACATCCTTGATAAACAGGCAGTCCACCGCTGAAATCTCTGCGTAGCGCAAGGCTGCAACCTGCTCGGCTGTGTGGTTGCAGACCAGTTGGCTGGTCCCCAGCGTTAAGGTTGTCGGCCGCCCTTCAACCGACAGGGCATTGACCGCATTGCGGGAAATATGTTGCCACAGATCGTAGTAGAGACTATCGAGCAGATGGTGATCCGTGCTGCTGATCAGAGTGATGCCGCCGGTCTGCAGAATCGAAGATTTCAACCCCTCAAACGCCATGCTGCCAAACTTCTCGATGGCATTCTCGGCGTCTCGCACCATCTGAATATAAATCGTCACGGTTTCGGACTGCACCGAAGGGCCGGTGTAAATATGATAGCGCACCGGCTTGTTTTCGAACGTCTTTTCGATCACGTAGCGCTTGGGTTCACGCTCGCCGGAATGGGCTTCTTCACCGAGGTTGCACAGCATGCGGATAAACGTTTTCTTATCCATGCCATCGGGCAGGGGCCAATCTTCGAACTTTTCTCCGAGCTGTACTTTCAGGGAGGTACCAACGATAAAAGCCTTGCGCGCCCGCAGGCGTACCATATTCTCCAACACGGCATCGATTTCGGCGATGAGGTTGTTGCGTTCATGCCCGGCCTCCACGACCACGACCCGGGGCTCCTCGCCGTCCTGCATGCCGTTGCTCCGGCGGAAGCTGTTGCTGTCCAGGGGATAATATTGCTCGAGCTTGGCTTTCATATCCACTTCAAAACAAACCACCGGCTCGATTTTCATGTGTGTTTCCCGTGTCAGCGCATCGATGGCGAACAGGTCCAGCGGGTTGACCATCGCCACGGTCAGGCGGTTGTTGATGCGAAACAGGGGCAACACATGGTAGTTCCATGCCATCTCAGCGGAAACGAGACTGAGCACTTCCGGATCGACGCGATAGGTCTTCAGATTGATATACTGAACGCCCAGCTGTGAACTCAACGCCTTGATCATCTCTTTCTCGTTGATAAAGCCGAGATCGATCAGCGCCCGGCCGAGCCTCACGCCATGCTCGTTATGATACTGCAGCCCCTTGCGCAACTGCTCCTTGTCGATCAAGCCCTGTTCGATCAGGAAATCTCCCAGGAGAACGTTCTTCTTTACCAATTCAGCCTCCTTGCTTAACTGCCGCGTCACTTTCATTGCTGATCCACTTTGCTTTCCACATCATCATCGGGTGAGTACAGATGCTGTTCATCTGAGCCGGCAACAGGGTTTTTCAACAGTCTCTGCATGGTTTCCAGCAGAATCTTCCAGTTGATCGGCTTGGTCAAATAGGCATCTGCGCCGGCTTCGGCTGCCAGCTCCTGATCCTGCTCCAGGGTGCGCGCGCTCAATATAACGATGGGAATCTGCTCATACGTTCTATCGAATTTGAGCATGCGGCAGATCTTGTAGCCATCCAGCTTGGGCAGCATCAGATCGAGCAGGATCAAATCCGGGTGCTCCTCGCGCGCTTTTTCCAGGCCGGCATCGCCGTCGCTGGCTGTGAGCACGATGTAGTTTTCCTTTTCCAGCCGCAGACGAATCTGATAAGCGATTTCACCCGAATCTTCGATGACGAGTACACGATATTTTTCCATTTTCACCTCAACCGTTAACCTGCCTGATATTCCTGTATCGATCACACCGGCCATACATAGCTGGTGATGACGCCTGATCCGTACCCCGGGAAGGCTGGCAGCCTGTGTGCAAGTGTGCTTTTCTGCTCTGCATGACATCCCATTCTGAAGCTGTGCTGCACTCAGGATGTTATGAAAGGGTGGCCACTCTTTGCCTTCTGCCAACCCACCACCCGCAGAACATCTTAGTACAGGTTATCCACGTAACTCAGCACGGTTGCATTTTTTCAGCCAGACCGCGTGACCACAGCACATGCCTACCCCGGAACCGTCATTCCTGTTTCCCCGCAGGGGAAGACCGGAATCTCCCGGACTCAGGCACGTGCCCAAAAAGATGAGATCCCGGCACTGCGCTTCGCTCGGCCGGAATGACACATGCCGGTATCTGAGCCGGGCCCGGTTTGCTGAGTTAACTGGATACCCGAACATCTTAGCCTCTAACCGCCTGAAAAAACAGCCTCAGTCCATGGTCGTGAGTACTTACAAATCATCGTCACGGGCACGAGTTAGCTACAGCGCTATTCGTTATGTTAACAAAAAGCAACCAGCGATCATGTTTCAACATTCGTCGCCCGGATGACCTCCTCGATGGTTGTGATTCCTTTGACGACTTTGAGAAAACCATCCTGGCGCAGGGTACGCATACCCGTCTGCAATGCCATCTTTTTCAGGGCGTCGCTGGAGGCGTTCTGCAGGCACAGGCTGCGCAGTTGCTCGTTCATGCGCATGATCTCATAAATACCCACGCGCCCGCGATAGCCGGTACCGCGGCAGTGGCTGCAACCAGCCCCTTTGTAGAACTGCCACTTCTTCCCTGCCGGCGCCACACCGATTCCGCGCAGCAGATCATCCGATGGCTCGAACGGGGCACGGCATTTCGGGCAGATTTTCCGGACCAGCCGCTGTGCGATCACACCGACCGTTGCCGAGGCCACGAGGAAGGGTTCCACCCCCATCTCGATCAACCGGGTGATGGCACCGGGCGCATCGTTCGTGTGCAGCGTCGAGAGCACGAGGTGGCCGGTCAACGCCGCTTCCACAGCCACTTTTGCGGTTTCCGAGTCGCGGATCTCGCCGACCATCACCACATCCGGGTCCTGGCGCAGGATCGAGCGCAAACCTGCGGAAAAAGTCAGGCCGGCTTTGGGATTCACCTGTGCCTGGCGGATCAATTTCAGCCGGTACTCCACCGGGTCTTCGATGGTGATGATGTTCTTCTCCGGCGTGTTCATCGTATTGAGGCAGGAATACAACGTGGTGGTTTTCCCCGAACCCGTCGGGCCTGTGACCAGGATGATGCCATAGGAGCTGGCGAGAATTTCATGCAATTGCCCGAGTACATCCTTTTCCAGCCCGATATCTTCGAGATTGATCATCAGACTGCTCTTATCCAGCAAACGCATGACGATGTTTTCGCCATAAACCGTCGGCAGTGTTGAGACGCGCAGATCGATGGTCTTGTCCTCGAAACGCGCCTGGAACCGGCCATCCTGCGGCGCGCGGGTTTCTGCGATATCCAGCTCGGAGAGAATTTTGATGCGTGAAATCAACGCCGCCTGCAACGACTTTGGCGGGCTGAAGACCTCGCGCAGCACGCCATCGACACGGTAGCGCACCATCAGGCGGTCTTCTTCAGGGCCGATATGGATATCCGAAGCGCCATCTTTGATCGCCTGGCCGATGATCAGGTTCACCAGCTTGATCACCGGCGCGTCTTCAGCCAGCTCGCGGATTTTTTCCGGGGTTTCCTCCTGCTCCGGCTCGTCCTCCTCCAGCTCCTGAATCACTTCATCGATGGAGTTGTCGAGCACGACATTGCTGCCATAATGGCTCTCCAGCGCTGCGATGATCTCCTCGGCCGTGCTGATCACCGGCTCGATTTCCATCCGGGTCGCGCGGCGCAGGCGGTCGATCATCGCCACGTCTTCCGGATTACTGGTGGCCACGGTCATGACATTGCCGATGATAAAAATCGGCATCACGCGGCAGTCCCAGGCGATTTCTTTCGGTAAGCGCTCGATGGCGCGCGCATCGATGCTGTAATCGTTCAGCTCAACATAGGGCAGTTCGAGCTGTTCGGCAAGACAGGTCAGGACTTCCTCGGCCCGTGCCATCCCGTTGTCGATCAGAATTGTGGCCAGGCTGCCGCCGTTTTTTTGCTGTTCGCGTCTGGCCTGTTCGAGACGCTCCGGCGTCGTGACGCCTTTTTCCAGCAGCAGCGACTCGAGTTTGTCGTCGTTTTTTTTCAGCATCTGCTATCAGCCGACAAGCGCAAGCATGTCCTGAGATTGTTCCAGCACGGTCTGTATGTTTTCCTCTTCTGCAAGAAAATCATCCATATCGATCTCGAGTTCATCGAGGGCAAAGGGGTCTGGCGTCGGGATCATATTGTCGCCGCCGCTGCCGATATGCAGGCGGCGCGCAAAAATATCGGCGAGGTGGATGACGCTGACCATCTGCGGGTTGCTGCGAAAAATTGCCGGCGAATGGTGCAGAGCCACACACTCGATCAGCAAAGGGGGCAGGTTCCATTTTTCCAGAAGATACTCTCCCACCTCGCAGTGATCCGTTCCGAGGATGCGATGCTCCGCCTCGATGATGCTGCACCCGTTCTGGTCAACGTATTCGAGGATCGCGTTGAACTCTGACGGCAGCACCTGGTCCAGAACCAGCTTGCCGACATCGTGCAGAATGCCGCCGGAAAACGCATCTTCCTCCGCGCCGATTCTCAGGTCTTTTGCCAGCCTGCGCGCAATCACACCGGTCGCGATGGCATGCTTCCAGAACTCGCGCCGGTCAAAACGCGTGTTGCCATCGCCTTTGAACGATTCAAAAACAGAAACCGACAACACCACGCTGCGAATCGCGTTGAAGCCCAGCAAAACCACCGCCTGGTTGATCTGGGTCACCTGACGGCTGAGACCAAAATAGGAGGAATTGACCAGACGCAGCACTTTGGTAGCGATCGCCTGGTCTGCCTCGACAATGCGCGCTACCCTGGCGGCATTCGCCTGTGAGGACTGCAGCAATGAGTTGATTTTGACATAAACCGTCGGCAGTGTCGGTAAATCCGTGACCTCATCCAGAAGTTGTACGAGTTTTTCTTTGCTCATCAGTCAACATCCCTGTTCATCTGTTCGGTATTTTTTCGTTTTGCAATTGCGATAACGCCTTTTCCGTTTTTTCTCACATGTGTGCTGCGCAAGGGGAAGCGGGATAACTGTACCGTTCCCGGGTTATCCATTTCACTCAGCATGGTGGCACCGTTTCAACCAGTTCGCCTGAGCACAGCACGTGCCGGCATCTGAACCGTCATTCGGGTTTCCCCGCTGGGGAAGGCCGGAATGGAGGCTGGCCCCACCCGTTCCGGCATCATGGCCGTGCGTCGCAAAAATGTGATGATCTGTTTCCGGCTGGAGAAAAACGCAGGGCCGGGATAGTTCCGGAACAG
>DRLW01000635.1 GCA_011375275.1 Bacteroidota bacterium | reverse complement strand
TGCAGCCGGCACCGGGGCAGGATTCCGCTGTTCGGCCGCCCCTGGTTGTGCACGAGAAAATCACCCTGGCTGCGGCACCGGTCGAAAAATTCGTGTGCTACCGTTCAACGCTGATTTTCGCCTCCCGCAACGGCCGCATCAACGCCTGGCACCCGGATACCGGGCTATTACGCGGTAAAATCCGGCTCGAAGCCAATGCAGAGCCTGTGCTGGCTGTGTCCCAGAATGGTCTGCTCGTGGTCGGGGATAAATTCAACCGCAGCAATCTGAGCTGCTACGACCTGCAGAGCGGGCAGCGTCTCTGGCAACAGCAGGCCGGCGTCATCGTGTCGCCGCCGGTCATCGCCGACTCATCCATCTACCTGCTCACACGCTTCCGCCAGCTCAAGCGCTATGACCTGAAAACCGGGGTTAAACTGTGGGTTTACCTTTTCCCCGGCCAGGCTGTGGCCCCGCCGGTCATCGCTGGGCGGCATGTGATTTTTGCGACAGAAAAGGGGGAAGCCTTTTCTGTCACCCGCTTTGACGGCGAGCTGGCCTGGCAGCAGAATGTTTTTGATGAGGCGGTTTTGGCCGCTCCGCTGGTGCACGGCGATGCAGTTTATCTTTTTTCCCGCGATGGCCGGGTGGCGCAACTTTCACGCCAGAACGGTAGCGTGCAATGGCAAAAGAAAATCGCGACCGGCCAGTTCAGGCATTCGGCAGCCTATGCCGACAGTACGCTGTTTCTCACCTCATCCGCCGGCGAGGTCATCGCCTTTGACCTGCGAACCCGGGAAACAGCCTGGGTGCTATCTACACCTATGCCTGCAGGCTCGGGCCCGGTCGTGCAGCAGGATGTGCTGTATTTCAGCAGCATGGACAGACATCTTTACAGTGTGGATATCACCAGCGGAGAAATCGTGCAGAAGGTGAAACTCGCCGGACGCGGCCGGACACGACCGGTTTTTTGCGGCCCTTTTCTGGCGACCGGCAGCGAAGACCGCTATGTTTTTATCTTAGGGCCGGAGGCAAATCGATGAGGTGTATCGGAATGTCCTGGCGAACTCCTGCTCTGATACTGGCTCTGCTTCTCCTGCTGCCGGGCGTTGCATCCGGGCAGCAAACCAGCAAGGCGAGCGGCTATCTCAGCGTTGCATCACGCGAGGGATACGAAGTTTTTCTCAATGGCAGGAAAATCGGAACCACACCTCTGACTGCAGTTGCTGTCCCGGCCGGGGCACATCATCTGCTCGTGCGCCGCTCCGTTCTGTTAAACTGGTTCCAGCCCGATTGGGCAGACTCCGTCTTTGTCTCTGCCGGAGACACTGTGCTCGTACGGCCGGAGTTTATCACCCTCTGCAAAATCAGTTCAACCCCACAGGGTGCTCGCGTTCTGCTGGCCGACTCCCTGCTTGGCAACACCCCTTTTGTCCTGCGTATGTACGGCGGCCAGAGCTTTCATCTGAGCATCGAGCAGGAGGGATATTTCCCTGCTTTCCTCGTATGTGATTCCACTTCACCACGCAGACACCATGTGGTTCTGCAGCGCGACCAGGAATTCTGGCAGCGATATCTGCACGACAGCACGCAACGGCAACGCTATAAGAAGAGGACACGCCGCAATGCTGTTATTGCCGCCGGCGTCAGCATCAGCGCTGGAATTGCCTCAATTTTACTGCGGCAACAGGCAGACAGGTATTATGGCCGGTATCAAGCAGTGCTTGACTCCCGTAAAATGGATGCCTATCTTGACAAGACCAGACGCTACGACCTGTACAGTGGAGCGGCCTTTGCTCTTTTCGAGGTCAGCTTCGGCCTTGGATTTTATTTTTTCCTTAAAAGCCAGTGAGGGGACTATGGACGAAACCGGGAGAAAGAAAAAAAAGAAATACGAAAAATTTCTGGAAGAGATCGATCTGAGCTGGCACATCATGATGAGCAATCTGGTGCCGCTCGTTTTGCATGAACTGAACAACCCTCTGACCGCAATCAACGCCTACTCCAGCCTGCTGTCCAAAACCGACGATCTCGAAATGATCAAAAAAGATATCGCGGTCGCCATCCGGGAAGGCAACATCAATCTGACCAACATTTCCGAAGCCTGCCAATCGCTTTACCGGCTCGACAGCCGCATCGAGCGCATTCGCTTCAGCGATGCCTTTGATCCGCTGCACTTTTTTCTCAGCGTTAAATTCCGGCGCTATGGCGTCAGTCTGGCCGTGCAAACGAACGGCTACGGCGAGTACATCCACTGCCCGCAACGTTACCTCGCTGTTGCGATCTATGCCCTCTTTATCAATTGCCTGGCCACTGCCATGGCCCTCGGTGACGGCCGGCATAGCGTCATACACGTCAGCAATAACTTTATCAAAGCCGAAAATCTGTTTACATGGACGGTCGCTATCACGGGCGATTCGCTCCGCTCCCTGCCTGGAAAACTGCCTGACTCCGCTTTCTGCCTGCCCGAATTCGTCGAATGCGAGCCGGAACCTTTCGCTGATTTTGTCCTGCGCGCCCTCGAGCGTTCCGCATCCCTTCTCGGCATCTCGGCGAGCTGGTCTGCCGGTGATGACGGTGTGATGCTGCGCGCTGATTTCCCACTTTTTCGATAGCCCGTTTCAGTGCTTGTTTTTATACGTGCAGGTCATCAATCGAAATGATTTTCACAGACCGCTGGAAATCCAGTTAATTCAAACAGCTTTTCCTCAGATTGTATATGTGGGGAAATTATCGTTTTGCAAATCCGGCCGGTGTTGCTGGTTGTAAATAATGATATTTGTCCCCGGCCCAATTTTTGGGATTGTTGACGATATCATTCGGTTTGTTGCGAATGCTGTGTTCTCGATCATTGC
>DRLW01000634.1 GCA_011375275.1 Bacteroidota bacterium | reverse complement strand
GAAAAAACGAAAAAACTCTGCGCGCCCCGCGAGCTCTGCGAGAGATAAAAAAGGGAAATGCAAGTGCAGGGTTACGATCTCCCTGACAGGAGAAAACGTTCGTAGTGCACGCTTCAGCGTGCCCGAAAATCGCCAACGAATGAGAGGTTCGGTATGGACGCGCGCTTTCAGGGTAGGCGCTATCTCGTTCACGTGTGCGCTGCCGCGGGAGCGGGGCAACTGAGGCGTCACACCGCAGGAGAGGTGTGACGAGATGGTCGTTCGTAGTGCACGCTTTGAAGAAGGGCCTGACAGACGTCTGATGAAAAACAAGGGCTGCGCATTGCCCCGAAAAATCCACACATACAGAAAAATATGACGCAACTGCTTTTTTATTAGAAAGTTATACGATTTTGTCGTTACGAAGAAAAACTTTCAGCTTCCCTCTCTCACCGCACGAAACGTTATTTCGTGAACGGTGATTTGGTAAATTAATTGACATATATCATGAATTTTTATACATTCAATGGTTTGTTTAAACAGCCGGATATCATGCAACGTCTGAAGAGGAGCTTTGCCTGCCCCGGGGTCGTCTGGGCGGGCACTGCAGGCGCCATATCCACCAGGGCAACCGAGGCAACAAACGTTTGAGCGCAGCTCATCAGACTCTCTTCAAACCGGTTGCTGATTCGAGCAAAGCTTCCCAAGCGCTGATAACTGATTTTCCACCACGCCGCGTACAGCAGAAGAGACATCAGCGAACACCTCCCACCTCCCGGGGAGCTCCGGAGGCACAGCCATGTGCTTACAGGATCAAGCCATCAGCACCGTGACTGCATAATTTTAAGGAGGCAGGAAATGGGGTTTTACAATTCGGTTCCGAATGACCCGCTGATCACGCTGATCGTTGACAGCGAGCTGCATTCACGACAGCGACTTTCACGGCTTCTGCGCGAAATCGCACCCGAATTCACCGGAATTGCAGAAGCCAAAAACGATGCCGAAGCGCTTTCGAAAATCGAACGCTTTTCTCCCAACCTGATCTTTGTCGCAGCACCAGTCAGCCCTTACCTCAAACAAGCCCTTACCACAGGCACAGCCGCACATATACCCAAAGTCACTGTTTGCAAAAGTTTTGAAGAAGCCAATGGATGCGTCGAGGCCATGGGAGGCTATTATCTGCAGAAACCCGTCGATGCTCAGCACCTGCGCGATTTACTCGACGCCATCTGTTCCGCACGCGGCAGCTGGCATCTGGTCACAAACGGTGTGGGCAACGGGCTCGTGCACAGCAATGGCAATGGCTTTGCCAACGGGCACCACAACGGCAACGGGCACAGCAACGGAAACGGCTGCCAGTCAACCTGGCTGAACCGGCTGGTCGTGCGCAAACAGGGGCGCTTCAAACTGCTCCCGGTCGATAAAGTCATCTGGTTTGGCACCGAATTCCGGCTCGTCTATGCCTACACCGAAAAACGCCGCTATCCCATCGACCTTGGCCTGGACCAACTGGAAAAGCGGCTCGATCCATCGCATTTTGCCCGCGTTCATCGCTCGGCGATCGTCAACGCCAGCCGTATAAAAGAGATCGTGCCCACTCAGGGCGGGCGCTGTAAAATCATCCTCGATGATCCGCAACAGCGTGTCCTACCGCTCTCCGCCTCAAGGGCCAAGCCGATCAAAGCCCTGATGGCAGAACGCTCAGCCATGGACTGATACCACCTCAAGCCGGGCAACTATGCTGCCGATACTTTGAACACGCGAGAACCATGCTGGAAGGGATGCCGGCAAACTCACGTCTTGCAGGATACTCCTGAACGTGCAGCATGGAATTGCCCATGGCCCCTACCGGTCACATCACCGCCGCAGTGACAGCAACACAGGTAAAAGCAATCGTGCCGGAACTCCGGCCTGCGGCAGCACGCTCCACCAGAGCGACTGATTTCCCACCACCATCCGCTCCCCCTGCGACAACATCTTCTCACACCGGTAAAGAGCACCCGCCAAACACTTCACAGCAGACAAGCGGCAGTGCCGCTTATTTTCTGCCCGCGGAGCCATCACAGGCAGCAGTGCAATTCAGACAACTGGCCGGACTGCAGCAGTACAAAAAACAATCCCGGCCCTTCACTCCTGACAGCATCCCTCCTGCGGGCGAAGAAACGACACCAGCAGGGGAAACCCGTATCCGAACGACACCTGCCTATGTTCTGAACAGCTATCGTAATCCCCCATCTTCTTCTGTGGTGGATATCATCTACTGAACCATGGCCGGCACCTGTGCAACGAACGGCACGGCCCGGATTTGCAACCTGCCACACATCACACCATTCAGTCCCATCTGCTTGCTTTTCATGAAATAATTAGGTATTGTAGGCCTTCTGTCGCAAATGCTTTTCCCCGCATCAATCTTGGAATACCGCCTCGAAGACGGAAGAAGGCGAGGTAACGAAAAACTCATGGACTTACGATGATCCGGCTTCACAGAAAAAAACCGCTTACTCCTGTTCTTTTCAGTGCTCTGATCGTCCTGTCAGGATGTGCCGGCCAGCAGAATCAGATGGCGCCACGCAGTGAGGCACACATGCAGGTTGCGCCTCTGCAAGAGCACAGCATCATTGGCAAGGATGCGCTGGCAGCCACGATCGACAGGCTGCTGCAGGACCCGGTGCTGAAGACAGCCACCACCGGGGTGCATGTTGTCAACCTGACAAACGGTGATGTGCTCTATTCCCGCAATGCAGACAAGCTCTTCCATCCGGCTTCGAATATGAAGCTGTTTACCAGCGTGGCAGCTCTTACGACCATGGGTCCGGAGCACAGACTGACGACGCGTGCACTGATCGACTCAGCAGCCGTACCGGCCGATACCGTACGCAGCCCGATATGGCTCACCGGTGCGGGTGATCCGGAATTTACTCTCGGAGATATGGCAGAACTAGTCGAACAGCTTGCAGCGCTGGGGATCACCGCTATCGACGGCGATATCATCTGCGACGATTCCAAGCTCGATACGCTGTACATGGGTGAGGGGTGGATGTGGGATGATAAGAGTTCGTGGTTCTGGCCTCCTCTGAGTGCAATGGTTGTCAACCGCAACAGCGTGGAGTTTTCCCTGCGTGCGGACAGCATCCTGGGGGCGCCTGCGCGCTATCGTACCGTTCCGGCGATCCCATATTTTGACATCGTCAACACCAGTATCAGCCTGCCACGCGATAGTCTGCGTACCCTGCTGGCAGACTCGACGCAGACTATCCAATGGCTCAAAGCCGAACGGCGCTGGCAGAAAGAGCAGGAGATCATCGACATCACGGGATACGCCCTAACCGGTGCACCGGAGAAAAACTTTACTATCGAGGTCGTCGATGCGGTGCGCTATTTCGGCACCGTCTTCCGTGCGCTGTGCGAACGCGCGGGCATCCGCATAACAGGCAGTATCCGCCGTGGCCGGGCTCCGGAAAATGCCCGTATCGTTGCCAGTCATGCGTCCCCGCCCCTGAGCAGTTTGCTTACTGCCATGAATAAGCCCAGCGACAATCTGCATGCCGAGCTCCTGCTCAAACTCGCCGGCGCAGCAGCATACGGCACACCCGGCACAGCGAAAAAGGGAATCCGCGTCATCAAAACATTTCTCGGCCAGGCCGGCATCGACACCGCGACGATTCGCTTTTCCGATGGTTCAGGTGTCTCGCGCTATAATCTCGTCATGCCGAAGACGATTACAGGATTGCTCGCTGCTGTGTACGATCATTTCAGCTTCAGCAGTGAATTCATCGCCTCCCTGCCCATCGCAGGGATAGACGGCACTCTCGACAGGCGGATGCACGGGACAGCCGCCGAGGGAGTGCTGCATGCCAAAACGGGTTCTCTCAGCGGCGTCAGCACCCTCGCCGGTTACGTGCCCTCGGCCGAGGGTGACATGCTCGCTTTTTCGATCATGATGTCACATTTTACCGGCGAGGCAGGTCCGCGCCGCCGCATTCAGGATCGTATCTGTGATGCGCTGGCGCGTTTTTCTATGCATGAGAAATTCACGGGGTCCGAGTAAGGGCATAGCACCGCAGCAGTTACGAGAAATTCTTCGCTATTTTTCGTAAAATCGCTCCAGTGCGGTTATTATACTTCAGCAGCCGGAGACAGGAAGTCTCTGCGAGTATGACTGCCTGGGTGCCAGACTGCTGCATGGGGGACGTGCGGTGAGAGAACTCATACCGCACGCGAGGAAAACAGCTCATGATTTTACACCGGGTCCCACATGGCTTACGTAGATGTTTATTTTAAAAACCAGCGCACCAGTTCAGTACCGCTGAAAGAGGCCGAGAGCCGGATCGGACGAAAGCCGGAGAATGAAATTGCGCTTCCGGACCTGACAGTATCGCGGCTGCACGGAGCCATTCATTTCGTTGCGGACGGGCGATATCGCACGGTTGAAAACTACAGCAGCAAGAATCCGATTTTGCTCAATGGCAGGCCTCTGCGCAAGGCGGAGATTCTCTTCGATGGTGACAGAATCGGCGTTGGCGCCTATGTTTTACTCTACCACGAAAACAGAAAATCCGCCTGAATGAGGTCTGGCTTCCGCAATCACCGCTGCCCTATCCCTCACACAGCCGGTACAGGTCTTCATAGTGGCAGCCATCTGCTTTGTCAGGCATGGCTGAAGCACAGTTCGCCTGAACCCGTTTAGCCGGATGAACAGCAAGGAAATGCACGATGAGAGTATCAAAAAAAGGAATAGCTCTGCGTGCCGCTCTGGTAATCATAGTCCTGGCTTTTTGTACAGCCGGATTTTCAGCGGCAACCGGCGAGGAGGAGCAATACGTCGTCCGGCGGGGCGATACCATATCCTACCTCGCGTTTAAGATGTACGGCAAATATGATGATGACATCATGCGCATACTGCGGCAGCGCAACCGCCATGTTAAAAATCTCAACCGCTTGCAGGCCGGCCAGAAGCTCTATTTCCCGGCGCTGGCCGGAGCAACCCGGCGCAAACGGGAACGCATGAGCGCCTCGGCCGGCACAGCAGTGCTGACTTATATGAGCGGCGAAGTCCTGTACAAACGCAAAGGGCGACGCGTCTATGATCTCGCTCGTCCGAATATGACATTCCGCGCCGGCGATCACATTCAGACAGGCCGGAACGGCCGCGCTGAGCTGATTCTCGACAACAAAAGCGTGCTGCGGCTGGATCAACATGCGCAACTGACCATTACCGAGCTCACTTTTGACCAGAAGAAAAATGTCCGTGCGGGCTTTAAATTCAGCCTTGGCGATGTCTGGGTCAAAGTGACGCGCTTTTTCAATAAAAAAGAAAGCCGCTTTGCCCTGGAGATGCCAACCGCGATCGCCGGTGTACAGGGTACGACCTACAACGCCAGCGTAGCACAGGACAGCAGTGCGGTCGTGCGCGTCTTCGAAGGGACTGTTGAGGTGAAGCCGGCGAGTGCCACTGCCGGGCCGCAGCGCAGGCAGATCGGCCCGCCGCGGCAGATTCCCGGCCCGCAGCAGATTTCACTGGCCGCGTGGGTGCACCTCGTGCGTTCAAACCAGGAAATCCGCATCCCGAAACGAGGCGCGCCGCAACCTCCACGCACTTTCGACCCCAGCGACGCCGGAAGCTGGATCGTCTGGAACCAGCAACGCGATCGCGATTTTGCCGGCCAGTAAAGGCTCATGCCCAAACACCACAGCACGGGATAACCCGCCGGGACGCATAATTGCCGCGGCCTGCAGGGACAGTATGCGACGTCCGACGCCAGCATGTCGTGGCTTTTGTCCAATTTTATAACCGGAAAAGAAATCAGGAAATACGCTGCGCAACGGGCCTGTTCTTGCGGGGTGTCTGGCGAACGCGTTTAATCGGAAAGGAGAGTAGTGGCTGTCTGGGTTCGAAATAATCTGCCGGGGCTCGTTGCCCTCGTGATCCTGTTGCTCTTTGGCTGGAGTGCAATCGGCGAGCATGCTCTGACAGAAAAACCCGAACGCATACTGTTGGATGTATGGTTCCAGTTACGTGGTGAACGCGACCCCGGAGAGGATATCCTCATCGTTGCGATCGATGATGCCAGTCTGCAGCAGGTTTCCGGCTGGCCCTGGCCGCGCACCCAACTTCTGACCCTGCTCGATTCCGTACTCGTCGCCAGCCCTGCCCTGGTGATCATCGACCAGATTCTCGCCAACAAACCTGCCGAACGCGAGGCAACTCTGGCGCTGGCGGAGCGCATCCGCGGCACACAGAACGTCTTGCTGCCGGTCTATTTTACCGGACTCGGCTTTCACGACAGCACCGATACCGCCGTCTCGACTCCCCCTTTTCTGAGCAGTTCTTCTTATCTGCTCTTTGATTTTCAGGAAAAATTTGCCCTTTATCCCCCACTCCGCGCCAGAGCGGTACAGTCCTCTGCCCTCGAGCTGGCCTCGGCCAGTCTGCCCACGGGTCATATCAACATCATCTCCGAAGAGTATGCTGCGGACCGTACCATCCGCCATGAAGCGCACATCATCGCCTTCCGGGATGACTACTTTCCCTCGCTGCCGGTGCAGGCCGTCATCCAGTACAATGGTCTGACCCGTGGCGAGGTGCGTGTTGCTGTGGGGCAGAGCATCCAGCTCGCCTCTGTGCATGTGCCCATCGATGAGCGAGGCTGGAGTCTGATCAATTACTACGGCCCGGCCGGGCGTTTCCCGGTGATGTCCGCCACCGAACTGCTGCGCGGCCATG
Source organism: Bacteroidota bacterium (assembly GCA_011375275.1). Taxonomy (GTDB): domain Bacteria; phylum Zhuqueibacterota; class Zhuqueibacteria; order Zhuqueibacterales; family Geothermadaptataceae; genus Geothermadaptatus. Next base: position 319 of record DRLW01000634.1, on the reverse strand, counting down.
GGCTGGACCGGCTGCGGGGTAAAATCGTTCTGATCGGAGTCACCGCTGCCGGAACCGGGGATGTGTTGCAATCACCCTATTCTGCACGCATGCAGGGCGTCGAGAAACTAGCCACTTCCATCGCCAATATCCTGCAGGGCGATACCCTCACCAGAACAGCAACGCTGGACTTTTTTGCTTTTTTTCTGTTCGTGCTGGCTGGTCTGTTTCTGCTGCACCGTCTGCGCTTTGCCTCGCCTGCTCTCGCGCTGATGCTGCCCGGTGTGCTGGTTGTAATCTTGTCGGGGCTCGCATTTTTCGCTTTCACACAGATGGACAT
>DRLW01000633.1 GCA_011375275.1 Bacteroidota bacterium | reverse complement strand
TTGTGGATTATAATGTTTCAGTTATCCTGATATCCTTGCCCTTGTGCATACTTGATGAATTAAGCTGAACAAAATCCTTTCATCCACATCCCCCGCCATCCCAGGCTCTCGATCCCCTGAAGATACCCGCACCCTTTTCCCGTAATCCTCCGTCATCTGTAACGGGAGCAGGGTTATTTCATGATCACGATAACCACGGCAATGACCACGACGACCGAGAAGGCCACGACCGGGAATGCCCATTTCCTTTTCTTCTTCTGCGGTTCAGCCACACTCAGCTTTGGAACAATACCGAGTACTGCCAGGCCGAGGGACTCTTCAACATCATCGATCGATTTGTAGGAGTTATCCATGAATTCCAGCGCCCACGTCAGAGCAGCACCAAAGCCGAGACCGCCAAAAATCACAACGATGATCGTTTTCATCGAATCGGAGCTCAACGGAGCAACCGGGATCTGCGCAGGATCGATGATCTGGTAGCGAATTTTGATTTCCGTGCGCTGCATAGCCTCACGCACCTTGGCGCTGTTGACCTGATCCTGGAACGTCCGGTGCAGCTCGCGATATTTTTCCACATCTGCCTGCAGTTTGGCCAGTTGAATATCCTGCATGGGTATTTCCGTCTGCCGGTCCTTAAACAAACGGATCAGGTTCGACAAAGTCTTGATCTGCTGGTTGATCAGGTCGATCTCAGTCTGAATGATCTCGCGCTGAGTAGCCAGTTCGATTTCCCGGGGTGTAAAAGTAGCAACCAGATCGCGTGCACCGTTGACTTTAATCTCATTCGAAAGCTGTTCTTTCAACGCGACGATCTCATCGTTCAGACGGATAACCTCGCCCGAATTCCAGGTATGCGTGATCATCAGCTCAGCATACTTGGACATCTTCTCGATCAACTGCGCACGCAGACGTGTTGCTTTACGCGTTTTTTTCAGCTTAATTTCAGAGACAAGCCCTTTGAGCTGAGAATCGATAAAACTCAGGTCATCGATTTTCTCTGATTTTTCCAGCTCCAGAGTTTTGATCAGCTTCTGTACGTGGGTAAGATTCTCAGTATTTACCGGCTGATCCTGGGTCGTAACCTTCGCTGCTGACCGTTTGAAATCCCGCAACTTGGCTTCTGCTTCCTGTAGCTTTTTGGCATAAAACTGCATCTGCTCAGAAGCAAAGGAGGCAGTACCCTGTAGCCGGCTGATTTCCTGAAGCAGATTCTGTTCGATAAACAGGTCTGCAAGGGCGCTGGTGATCAGATAGGCTTCCTTGGCGCTTTTGGACTTGGCGCCGATTTCGAAATACTCACCACGACGCGGAAAATCCAGAGTCAGGCTTTTGGTCAGGCTCGCAATCTGCAGCGACAGGATCGCCTGATCGAGAGGCAGATCGGGATTTTTCTTGACCAGCTCCTTGGCCTTTTCGATGACCTTGGGCGAGGGCTTTTTGCCGACGCGCTTGAGCACTTTTTCGAGGATTTTCCTGTTGTTCAGTTCTTTTAGAATCGTCTCCCGATTATCGCGCAAACGCACCCGGTTCTGAGCGGTAACGCCGGGCAACATACGCGTCATCCCGTCTGTGAGCGTAAAAACCTTGCCGAGCATGATCGTCGCCTTGCTGTGATAGATGGGCACAGCCGTTTTCAGCAGATAAGCTCCAATTGCGCTGGAAACGAGCAACGGGATGATGATCACCCATTTTCTGCGTGAGAGAATCTGTAATATTGCCCTGAAATCAAAGCCTTCCATTATAGCTACCTATTGTTTCTTGCACTACCATCTGTGATCTGTTCCTCGCGAAAAGGCCGATCATGAACTCTTGAATTTACCGTCTGGTACGAGCTGCTTCATCAGGATACAAAAGCTTATCCAGTAAAAAGAAAGAGACCAAAATCGAAACCGTACCGGTAATCGCGGCACCAAGTGAAGTCGAAATGATAAACTTGGTATAGCTCTCCTTACGCGGAACGTAGATCGTATCTCCGGGACGAATTTTCAGCGGGTACGGGACTGCCTCGTTGGAATAGTTTTCGAGATCGACCTCGTAAACCAGAGGCCCTTCAGGCCCGTGGGTGATGATCTTGACACGTTTCATGTCCGGCTCTATCGTCGGACCGGCACCACTCGCCCGCAGCATAAACAGCGGCCCGCCGGCAAGGATCAATGCCTGCAGGACATCCATATCCTTCTCAATTTCATAGCGTCCCGGGACCACAACCTGACCATAAATATAGATGACCTGGTTGCGCTGGAATAAACCGCCACTCGATGCCACAGCAGCACCACCGCCGCCCGCAGCTCCCCCCGCGCCACCAGCAGCGGCGCCAGCGGTTCCACCGGGCACGTGGATGTTATCCCCGGGTCGCAATTCCGGTAGCTTAGTCAGGTCACTCTGGTCAAAAAACGCCTTGAGATCGACCGGAATGACCTGACCGTTGACTTCCCCGCCCCGAACAATGGTAACCTTGTCGAGTTTTGCTGTCTCCAGCGGGCCGCCTGCCTGCAAAATCGCTTCCCAGACGTTCGGCATCACCTCAAATGTGTGTATGCCGGGCAGAGCAACGGCTCCGGTTATATAAATTCTTTTGCTGCCATACTCTAATACCTGTACCAGCGCTTGTGTAATATTGCGGTTATATAAACCGATTCGTTCGACAATTTTCGCGCTTAATTGCGAAATCGTCAACCCTGCTGCGGTAAGGCGTCCGGCCACAGGAACATCGATTTTGCCGCTGGCATCGATGCGCGTTTCCATGTTCAGATCCGGCTGCTGCCAAAAAGTGATGCCGATTTTGTCTCCGGGTTCCAGAACGTATTCCTGTGCAGCCGCTGGGCGGATGTGCACACTGAGAAGCAGGCCGGCTATCAGAAAAAGCCTGGCACAACGTTTCATCAAATTCATTATCGCGTCCCTACTCTTGGTTTCCAGGTAATTGACCTCAGCCGTCTTAGCTCTTGCCTTCATCGGGTTTCACCGCGGACTTCGTTACTGCCTGCTTTTTGACCACTTTTATCGACAACGAAAACACGGTAGAAGTAGGCCGTGCGCGGCGTCAGACCCGTATCAGTATATTCGGTACGGGTCGGGTCTGCATTGAGAATCACGATCGGCGCCGCGGTGGTATCCACAGGACTGGTCTGTGAACGGTACACGCTATAGTAAGAAAAATCCGAGTCCAGACTTTGCGACCAGGTCAGGCGCATGCCGGTAGAATCGACAGGCGTGGGCTGTGACAGCACGACTGGAGCAGGCGGCGCGTCCTCCGGCAGGGTGATGCTCACCTCGTTGCTGCCGGTCTGGTTGCCTGCAGCATCAAAAACATACACCTTGTAGTAATATGTCGTGCCCGGCTGTGTGCCCGTATCGATATAGGAAGTCGTGGTCTGTTCCAGGATCACGCTGCGCAACGTTGAGGCTGTGGTGATGTTCGGGCTTGTCGATCTGAAAATTCTGTAGCTGGCAAAATCCGTATCCGAATTCTGCGTCCAGGTCACCTGCACGGTACCGTCGTCGAGCCGAAGCGGTGTGTAGGCGACAACTGCGGTCGGGGCTTCTTCAGGAACGGTTTGGCCGACCACTTCGTTGCTGGCAGCTTTCAGCCCTGTTTTGTCGAACACGTAAATCCGGTAGTAATATGTCGTCCCTGCCGTCAGACCGCCATCGACATAGCTCGTAATCGAAACCGAAGTAATCGTCGTCACCAGCTTGCCGTTCTCGTCGGTTACATTCGGCTCAGTGCGGCGATAGATCGAGTAATTAGAAAAATCATGTGCATCCTGTGATGCGCTCCATGTCAGGCGCAGGCTGGTTTTGCCGTCGCCTTCTGTCGTCGGGATAAAAGCTGTTACAGCAGCGGGTTCTTTCAGAATGGTGACACGTGTCGATGCGGTATAAACCGCGGCCACATTGCCGACGCGATCTGTGAAACTGCCCCTGACTTTAGCCTGGGACACGTCAGCATCATCCGGGACTGTATAATCGACCTCATACAGGCCGTCATCCGGTGTCGTGTCGCCATTGCTGCCATTATCGTACAACAGGATATCCTGCGGCCCGTCCACAATGCTCACCATGGCTGTGCCGCCGCTTTCGCCGGCATTGAGGGTAAAATGGATCACATCCCCAGCGCGTTTGGACTGGCCGTTGGTGTTTTCCGTCACACTGCGGATGACTGCCTGAGTATCGAGGGTGATCTGGTCCTGGACAAAAGCAGCGGTTTCATTGCCATCAGGATCGCGAAACTTGGCATAGACTGTTTTGCGGCCATCTCCGAGCGAAAGTGTCCAGGTTATCGGCGACTGAAACGGCTGTGGCGTGGCCCCGCTGAAGCTGGAATCGTTGCTCAGGGTAATAAACGTCGTTCCAGTCGGAGCGGTCACGTCTATGGTCACCTGCCGCGAAGCTGTGTACTCAGCACCATTTTCAATATTGATGGCATATACATTGGCTTTCGCGGATATCGGATCCGAGGACAAGCTCTCCAGCCCGCTGGTATTCACAGAGGTGACGCGATAAAAATACTCCCGTCCGTTCTGCACTTCCCTGTCGGTATACTGTGTCGTCAGAGTCGAATCGAGAAACAGATAGGAGGCGTTGAGGCTGTCACCGCGATAGACATTGAACTTGCGGATCACCTCCGGTTTTTCCACCTGCCACTGCAGAGTGATCTGGCCATCTCCGACTTTGATGGTCAAACTGGTGGGCTTGGGGGGAAACGTTGAATCGGTGACATTGATCCCGGTCGGCTTTTTATCACAGCTGGCAAGAGCAAGCAACAACATCAACCCGGCCAAGAGTACGGGTTTATATTCAATCCATGAATAGAATCTGTCCATTTTCCTTAAACTCCATAATAAATTGACTCACCCATCCGGCGCCATGGCGTGAGGCAATGACCATCCTGAACATTACTGTTGACTACTGTGGAAGAATCGTGTGGTGCGGTTTCAAACCAGTCGTGATCGGTCATCCCTGACAATTCCTTTCCTGATTAAACCTGAAGGCGTTATCGGATTCCAAGCCCTGCGGTCAATCGTCTTGATTCAACCGAAAATCAGAACTTCATCCTGAGGCCAAGGGTCATAACTGTTTGATTGGCGCTGTCCCCGGTCATGCCGACAGCAACTCCAAGGCCTGTCTTGTGGTAGGATGGGAAGAAAATCAGAGCATCCAGCAGATTATAGACATAGACGCTTGCCGCGATCAGAATCGTCTTGCGGCGCGTCTCGAAGTTCTCATCGACACGGGCTTGCGCAACACTGACCTCACGCAGGAGTTCATCGCGTGTTGCCGCACTGTTGCCGTTGGCCTGAAAGTTCTGAACTGCCGTGTTGTACGCAGTTACAGCCTTCTGGTATTCAGAGTCCGCCTTGACGATCTGCGCTACAGCAGCGAGCTGCAAGACACCGATGAAAAACCCTTTTTTACGCAGGTCGGAATAGTGCTGTCCCCAGCCCGGGAAAAACATCGAGCGCATCATGGCGCGAAAGCGGGTCTTTTTGGTCAGCTTGATCGCCAGCTTTCGCGGCCGTCCCTGATTGAAATTATATGTAGTTTCGTAGTTTTCATACCCGGGCATCGTTGCTTTGATTTTATATGTACCGCTCAGGGCGTGAACCAGCGAATAAGGCGCCCGGCCGGCCAGGCGATATTCGCCATCCAGATAGACCATAGCCCCGTTCGGTTTGGTGATGATCCTGGTAAGCGCATCGTCATCCTGTGCCTGCACGCCAACGCCAGCCGTTCCAAGCAGCAGACCTGCAAGCAGTACGCTCGTACGTATCGTATTCATTCTCGAAAAACCTCCGTACCTGGTGGTAAGTTTATGAGTCAAGGACTTCCTTGCCCCGGATGATTACCCAAAGTGTCTGAAAAAGAATTGCAATATCAGCCTTGAGGGAATGATTTCTCACATAGGCCATATCATATCGCAACTTTTGTTTCACATCATCGATCGTCGCATCATAACCACAAACGATCTGGGCGATACCGGCGATACCGGGCTTGACCTGCAACCGTTTGGGGAAATTCGGTACGTCCTTGACCAACCGGGTCATGATTTCGGGACGCTCCGGACGCGGACCGACCAGAGACATCTCGCCACAAAGAACATTAAAAAATTGCGGAATTTCATCTATGTGTGTAAAACGGAGAATTCTGCCGACATTGGTGATGCGGGGATCATTTTCCTGCGCCCACATGGCCCCACTTTTCTTTTCGGCATCCTGCGTCATAGTCCTGAACTTATAGACCATAAAAGGCCGGCCAAAGAGGTCTTCCTTCCTGCGTTCACCGCGCCTGCGCTCATGATCCACCTCAAGGCTGACGATCCGGCGATCCTTGAAACGGTGGTTCAAGCCAACCCGGCGCTGCTGATAAATAACCGGGCCACGGCTGTCGAGTTTTATGATTATCGGTATGATGAAAAAAAAGATCGATAAAAAGATAAAACCGAGCAGCGAGCCCAAAATATCAAAAACCCGCTTGCCGATTTTTTCCCAAAAGCTGAAATTCGCAAAGGGCGCCATGATTTTGCGCACCAGATTCTCGGGGAAGAAAAGCATCACACTCAAGCTGCTGACGAGAAACGCCGGCGACAAGAGGTATTTGCCGAGAATTTTTTGCATTTTTACATCTTTTTCTGAGAGAACCGGTTCGCTATGTCCGGGGAGAGCAGCCAGTTGATTACCGCCTGCCAGCAGAAGGTTCTGATACCTGTCGTATCCTAATTCGCGCAATTGTGAGTGATGTGCTGTCTCGATGATGGAACCATTTTTTTGTTGATACTGCGACCGTGAAACTGTTTTCTCTACCATACACCCCTCTTTGCCTGAGAGTTGAAATCCACAGCACAGCCGGTTCTATGCCTAATGCCCGGCCATACCACCTGATGAATGAGGGTTAAGATAGCTTGCCCTGAAGAGCTCCAGTCCCTTGGTGCTTTTTTGCGCAGCCTGCGATGTATCCATGGCTTAAAGCAAACAATATGCCTGTTTCTACAATTGGATTATACACTGGAAAGAAATTTTCCACACGAGTTATTAACCAACTAATATTAATAGAGTTATATCAATAGAATATTCTACACACAATCCCTAATCATCACGCTATCCATACCTGATTGAGCGCTTCATTCTGAGACAGTGTTACACCTGATACACAAAATAAAACAAGAGCAGCGAGACGATGGTCCCGCCACGGCAATTTCAATGCCCGTTATAGATACACACAGTTTTGATCAATGCGGAAGATCAGTACGGGGAGTGAAGAAATTTCTACAATCATGGGCCGAACAGAGAGAATACACCGTGCGCAGGCATCCAAAAGCCCCATCAATCAGGGCGCGGGCCTGCACCTGAACTGCAGGATAGCAGGCAGGCAAAGGACGCTGCAGCCATACTTGCTGTGTCACTATGGTATATTGTCTGTCGTGGAACAGATGAGGGCGTCGGAAGAGGAGAAGGCCTACACATCGATAAAGGAAAGTGGAATAAAAAATGGGTGATGCCGAAACAGCATCACCCATTGGTCAGCCAGTGTAACTGGTCAGCATGAGGAGAAAATGTCAATCCCGGATCAGCCAGCAACCGCAGGAGATGCCGGAGAAGTCTGCGGCGTTTGCAAGAAAGTCGCGGATGCAACCCGCAAACGCCGGGCAGCCTTCAGCCGGTGGATCCTTACCCCAAAAGAAACCCTGTTCACAGCCATGCAAGGGAAGCATCACCGCGCTGTGTGGCTGAAAAATTCAGTAATCTTGCAGAGCAGCGAGTGCTGAACACGAGAGAGCTCCCGGGCTGAGGAGATTGCGAGACCCGGGTGCGCTTCGGCTGGAACGGAAAAAGCAGCAAACCGGATGTTCAGGTAATACACTGCACCACGGGAACGCCAGCCGGCCACAGCAGCCCCTGCAGCCGGCGTGCACATCAAACCTTCATGCGCCTGCGGATGTAGGTCGGCGCTTCCAGATCATCGAGATCATAGAGAGCCTTTTCCGCATCCGGATCAGCAGGTTTGTCCGGCGTGGTTTTGCGCTGATAGGTCGGGATTTCAAGATCGTGCGGATTGCGATTGAGCAGGTTCAGATGCCGCGCCGAGCTGTTTTTGCTGTACCCCGGGTGACTGTTGAATCCCGTGGCGATGACGGTCACACGCAGCTCGCTGTCCATCTGAGGATCGATGACAGCGCCGAAGATAATGTTGGCGTTGTCACCGGCCTCTTCAGAGACGACGGAGGCAGCGTCATTGATTTCGTGCAGTGACATCGATTCGCCGCCGGTAATATTCACCAGAACGCCCTGAGCACCGGAGATGGAAACATCTTCCAGCAACGGGCTGGCGATCGCCAGTCTGGCAGCTTCAACCGCGCGATTGTCTCCGGAAGCCAGCGCAGAGCCCATCAGGGCATCGCCCATTTCGCGCATCACTGTTTTGACATCAGCAAAATCGAGGTTGACCAGGCCCGGGATTGTGATCAAATCAGAAATTCCTTTCGTGGCATGCAGAAGAACATCGTCAGCGGTCTGGAATGCCTGGGCCAGGGGCGTATCCTTGGCAACGACATCGAGCAGGCGCTGGTTCGGAATCACGATCAGGGTATCGACTTTGTCTTTCAGATCAGCGATGCCTTCTGCAGCGCGGGTGCTGCGCTTCTGGCCTTCGAAGATAAACGGTTTGGTGACGATGCCGACTGTCAGAGCGCCGATATCACGGGCAATTTCAGCGACGACCGGTGCGGCTCCTGTACCGGTTCCGCCGCCCATACCGGCGGTGATAAACACCATATCAGAATCATCCAGTGCTTCAGCAACAGTGTCACGGTCTTCTTCGATGGCTCTGCGGCCAACTTCCGGATCAGCACCGGCGCCGAGTCCGCGCGTCAGAGTGCGGCCGATCTGAATACGGGTTTTAGATTTTGCTACTTCCAGTGCCTGCAGATCCGTGTTGATACTGATAAACTCCACGCCAACGAGGTTGGCCTGGATCATCCGGTTGACGGCGTTACAACCGCCGCCACCGACACCGACGACCTTCATACGGGCTGTCGTGCTGTTTCCTTCTTCGAAATTGAATCTCAGGTTCATGGCTGACTCCTTGCTTTTATGTGTGCTGGCTGCTCAACCCGGCCATGCCGTGCGCCGATAGCGCACTATCGTTTCCAGATTTTTCCCATGCTGACGGACTCCGGAAGAGTGACCATGCTTCTCCTTTGTGCACGTCGGGTTGGCTGTGTTTTTTATTTCAACCGTAAAGCAACAATCTCTCAGGCCCCACCGGCTCCAAACCAGCGTTTCATGCGCTCGATGATTTTCTCGAAAACATGGGATTCGCTGATGCCGAAAGGCCCTTCTATCGTGGCGTTGTTTTCCTTGCCATAAAGAATCAGGCCGACGCCGGTAGCATGGATCGGCTGATTGATTTCATCGCTGACAGACTTCAGGCCGGTCGGGGAGCCCAGTTTCACCGGCATCTGCAAGATCTCTTCGGCCAGCTCAACCGTGCCCGGTATCATCGCAGCGCCACCGGTCAACACCGCTCCGGCTGTCATCAGGTTGATATAATCCGACTTGCGCAGCTCGTTATTGGCCAGAGAGAGCATCTCCTCGAGGCGCGGCTGAACGATATCGACCAGTGTGCTGCGCGGAACCTTGCGCGAAACCCGGCTGCCGACCCCCATAACTTCGATGAACTCCTCCCGATCACCCTCGGTATGGATTGCCGAAGCGTGCTCAACCTTGATCTTCTCCGCACTGTCCAGCGGTGTGCGCAAGCCGTGGGCGATGTCATTGGTTACATTGCGCCCGCCCAGGCTGACGATCGCCGTGTGGCGTATGCAGCCCTCGTAAAACATGGCGATATCCGTGGTACCGCCTCCCATATCGATGACCACGACTCCGAGGTCTTTTTCATCCGGTGAAAGCACGGAATAGCTGCTCGCCAGCGGCTCAAGTACCAGGTCCATCACCCCCATACCGGCACCCTCGATGCTGCGCCAGATATTTTGCGCCGCTGTTACCGCACAGGTGACGATGTGCACCTCCGCTTCCAGCCGCACACCAGACATACCGATGGGATCATCGATTCCGCGCTGGTCATCGACGATGAACTCCTGTGGCAAAATGTGAATCATCTCACGGTCAAAAGGCAGCACCACCGCCTTGGCCGCGTCGATAACCCGGTTTTTATCCGCCTGTGAAATGATGTGATTTTCACCTGTGACCGCGACCACGCCGCGGCCGTTGACGCTGCGAATGTGGTCTCCGGCGATGCCGGCATAAACTGCCTCAATTTCCACACCCGCCATGTTCTCGGCCTTTTCCTTGGCGCTGACGATCGCTTGAATTGTTTTTTCAAGGTTGATGACGACACCGCGGCGCAGCCCTTCCGAAGGTGCTGTCCCCAGGCCGACGATCTTGATCTCATCGTTTTCGTCGAGCTCCGCAATCAATGCGCAGATCTTAGTGGTACCGATGTCCAGGGCACAAATATAATCATTTGTCATGCCCCCACCTCCTGATCGCTGACTGAGTGTTGGTCCCGCACTGGTTGCTGCGGGATGAATTATCGTGTTACTGTTTTTGCTGACCAAAAGCTCCACCACTGCGTGGAGCAAAGAAAATCTATGCTTTACCGCCGGGCGCCTCCGGGTAGCCAGTTAACTCAACAAACCGGGCCCGGCTCAGTGACCGGCATGTGTCATTCCGGCCAAGCGAAGCGCAGTGCCGGAATCTCATCTTTTTGGTCACGTGCTTGAGTCTGGGAGATTCCGGTCTTCCCCTGCGGGGAAACCGGAATGACAGTTCTGGAGCAGACACGTGATGTGCTGAGTTAAGTGGATAACCAGACCGGGCGCCGGAAAATGTCCCGGCGGAGTTTGGCTTATTTTTTTATCCCATTTTGTTCATGAACATGCCCTTTGTATAAGGGAATCCGGATCATCTCACAAACTGTTCAGGTCATGCCTTCTTCTTCAAAATGATCTGATCCCGGTAGCGCAGATCGAGATACTTG
>DRLW01000632.1 GCA_011375275.1 Bacteroidota bacterium | reverse complement strand
ATTCAGCAGACGGACATAAGAGCTCCAGCGCACATCATCTTTGTGTTCCCGATATTTGATTCTGTAATAGGCGTTGAGCTTGGAGTCGATCTCATCAGCATAATACAGGATGAACCCCTCAGCCGTCATGGGCACTACAGGGGATGCCTGCTCCAGCTTCCCCTGGTGGCTCAAAATCAAATGTTGCAGGCTGGTGCTGAGCTCTTCCGGGAAAGCTGAGATATCAGCGATGCGCTCGAGTACCATCTGGTTGCCGATGACGATATGCCCGAGCAGGCGGCCTTCGTCCGTATAGTCAAAAGTCGGGCCATGGCTGTAGCTGCGGATTTTACCGATATCGTGCAGCAAAGCCGCCGCGATCAGCAGGTCACGATCCACTTCTGGATACAGTGGCGCCAGTGCTTTGCAAATCTTGGTCACGCCGACCGTGTGCTCGAGCAAGCCGCCACGATAACCGTGGTGCCACATTTTCCCACCCGGTGTTTCGCAAAAATCGGCCTCGAACTCAGGATCATCGATGAACTTGCGCAGCAGTGAGCGAAGAAATGGATTGACCAGACTTCCGGCCAGGCCGGTGTACTCCTTCCACAGGGCCTGGATATCTTCCTTGACAGTCGGCACGAGATATTTCATATCGATATCATCGCGCTCATCGGCCTTGCGCAGGCGCTGAATGGAGAGCTGCTTGTTGCCCTGGTAGCTCTGAACCTGCGCACGGATTTTCACCACATCGCCGGCCTGCACCGTATTGGCGATACGGTCGGCATGCTCCCAGACATTCCCGGAAATATGACCGGTCGCATCGGAAATGTCCACAGCGAGGTAATGCCCTTTGTTGTCACGGCGGGACTTCAGGTCTGCACGCCGCAGAACATAGAATCCGGTTATCTCGTCGCCGATATGAAAATCAGCGATCGGCTTGAACTCCATGGCATTCCTCCCTTATTTTATGAATGCTCACCACCCGCTATTTTTCAAACGAGCCGGGATACTTCCATCAACCGCGAAGCGAATCAGGGTGAAATTCGCTGCTACCAAAAACCGCACGCTGTAACACCGGCCGGGCAGAGCAGCACTCTGCCGGGCAAAATTCGACTTTTCCTCAGATTGTGTGGGTTGGGAAATCATCGTTTTGCATATCCGGTCGGTGCTTGGGTTTAAAAATGATATTCGTCCTCTGCCCAATTCTTGGGATCGTTGATGACATAATTCCTGAGCGACCCGCGCTGTTGAGGCGACCACAGGTACCGCGACATTCATGTCGCGCGGCAGGATGGTTTTCGTTCTTCAGTCTGCTCCAGTGGTGATGGCAGGGACGCGACATAAATGTCGCGGTACATCCGGGTCTCGCCGGTTGCCCCTTATTGATCACGAAGCGGGGTTAACGTCCGGGTGGCGACAGCCTGCTGTTCGACGAGATGCCTGTCCATCTGCACGATTTTGTGTCGCCCCTGGACCCAGAGTTCGATCTGGTCGGCGTAGTGCTCAGACATGGGTTGCCCGGACTGGCCGCCGGGGATGACCGTGTGCGCCTGCATCGGCTGTGACATATCCACGATCATGCGCATCGAGGCACCGGCGACGACAGAGAACGGATTGCCGAGTTTGTACTCAGCCTTGGCAACACTGTTCGGTGAGCCGCCCACGGCATAAGGGCCACGGTTAAAAATCATATCCAGAGGCTTCTGCCCTCCTACCGGGTGTGCCAGGGTCAACGTGTGTATTTTGCCCCACTCCCAGAATCCCGGCCCGTCGCCGTAGTTTTCGCGCAGCCAGGAAACCGCCTGCCCGAAACTGCGCACGATGATATCCTGCATCCCCTCTTTCTCCGGCGTCGTGATGTCATCCCACCAGCTTGATCGGGGCGCAGAAACGAGATATTCAACTGCCCGGGAAGGGAAATTATTCCAATCGCGGAATTCATCGTACAGCTTTTCACCCATTTCATCCTGCAGCACGTCCTGCATCAACTGAACGATAAACACATTGAACAAAGTCGCTTCGACGCTTTCAGTGCCGGCTTCGTGATCCCACTGTTCCAGCAAACGCCAGTAGTCACGCAGCCCAGCGGGCATCTGCTCATTGGTCACCACTTTGCTGATCGCCTGTAGCACACCGCGGGCGTAAACCGAGTGCACGTCCGACTGGATTTCAGCGATACCGTTTACATCGATACGGTCTTCCTGCTGCAGCAGCTCGGTGATGCGCGCAGCACGGCTGGCCGGTTCCCATGCGAAACCGAGGTACCAGGGCCAGTTGTCCGGCACCATGCGGTTATTTGCGGTGACGATGAAATTCTTTTCCGGCATGTAGCTTTGCGGCATGCGCTCAAAGGGCACCGGCCCCAGCCAGTCACCGGCCGGGTCCCATGCGTTATAGGGGAGATAACCCTTGCCGTCGCGGCGGATGGGGATATAACCGCCGAGATGATACCCGATGACGCCTGAAGTATCGGCATAGATAAAGTTCTGACTCGGTGCGACAAACCCTCTGAGTGCTGCGAGGAAATCGTCCCACGACTGCATTTTGGCGAGGCGATAAAAAACCTGTATTTCATCGCTGATCATGTGGCCGGTCCAACGGTAGCTGATGGCGGTGGTGTCATCGCGGAACAACGGGTGCACATCGGAAACGATCGGGCCGCGCGGGGTACTGCGCACTTGCAGGATGACCGGGTCTTCTTCGCCCTTCACCTCGATCACCTCGGCACGGGTGTCAACAGGCTGCCAGCTTTTTCCGTCCCAGTACTGATTTTTATTTTCCGGGTTGAGCCTTTCAAAATATATGTCACCGTCGTCGATCATGCCATTGGTGAGCCCCCACGCAGCAACCCCATTGTGGCCGATCACCAACCCGGGAGTACCAATCAGGTGCATGCCGGCGGCGTTAAAATCCCCGCCGGAAAGATGCATTTCAAACCAGATCGGCGGCAGATGCAGGCCGAGGTGTGGATCGTTTGCCAGAATCGGCTTTCCGCTGGCTGTCCGGCTGCCGGCTACGACCCAGCTGTTGCTTCCCGCGAGCACCCCCGGCCCGCCGAGAATCTGACCCACAGCCCGGCCACGCTCTGACATCAGGCCAAAAACCGGATCGAGCTTGCGCATGAGCTCTGAGACGATGAGCGGCGCGTCTTTGGGATAGGCCGGATAAACTTCGAGGGCTTTTTTCAGCCCAATCTTATTGGCCAGCCGGAACAGCACCGGATCCAGACGCCATGCATAACTGAGCCGCACAGCCATGATGCGTATGATCGCGATCGAATCGGTGATCTTCCACTCCTCAGGCTCATAGCCGAGCAGGGCAAACTCAACCGGCAGGCGCGAGCGGTTGGCGCGAATAAAGGCATTGACACCATCGGCATAGAGCTGTAAAAAAGCCAGTGAAGCGGGAGACAGCTCCCCGGCAATTTTTTTCGCTATCGCGTCGATGCCGATCGTGCGCAGATATTTATCTGTTTCCAGAGCCTGTGACCCGAAAATCTCGCTCAGCCTGCCGGTAGCACCGCGGCGCATCAGGTCCATCTGCCACAGGCGTTCGCTGGCAACGACATAACCCGCGGCACGAAACATATCCTCCTCATTCTCCGCAAAAATATGCGGCACACCCCACTCATCGGTGTAAACCTGCACCGGCTTCTGCAAAATATCGAGATTGATATCTTCACTATAGTCCGGCAAGGATTTGTTCAGCATGCGGTGCCCCAGAAAAAACACCGCCGCAGCCGTTATCAGCAGAAAGCCAGCGATCCCCAGAATGATTTTTGTCGCTCGTGACATCTTCTCCTCCACTCCTGAATCCACCCCGGTTCTTTTTCTGTATCCTGCCTTTTTCTCCCTGAGACCTGCACCCGGGTCTCATTCAGATCGTAACCGTTGCATCTGCGCGCCGGCCGTTTTTCTGTAGGCGCACTCCATCCCCCGGCAGAAAACGATGAGCCGGCGACAGCGACTCCGGTACGTATTATTTTCGTGCAGGGTCGCGGTTGTCTTTGCTCTCAAAATCTACAGCCGGAACCGCCCAGGTCAGGGTATCACCCAGAATGCCATGCTTTTCACTGACGACCTCAAGCCGCTGCGGCCGCACGGTTATGACCCGGTAGGTTTTTTCACGCTCCGGGTAAAATGCCTGCCACTCTTTTTTCCACCAGCGCTGCAGCACCTCGGCTTTTTCTTCGATCACCGCTGTGCCGTACAGGCTGACGTATGCTGCACCAGCGCGATCAAAATAAAACAAAGTGACGCGCGGGTCGCGGCGAATTTCGCCGACTTTCCGGCTCAGCGCATTCGTCCCCAGGCGAACGACCAGCTCTGTATCCGGAGCAAAGGGGTCCATAACCCGTGCATGAGCCCGGCCGTCAGCGCTCAGCGTAATCAAAGCACAGTAGCGGGCCGCGGTCATAATCTCACGGGCCGCCTGCAACAAACTATCGCGCGAGACTGCGGTCTGCTGTTGGGCAAAAGCCGAGGGCAGGGACAATCCGAAAGACAGGGCCACTGCGATAACCGTTCTGTGCATCATCATTTTTCCTCATGTTTTCATGACCAGATATTTTCAAGAGACCCACCTGCATGGTGTTTGGGCAGACATCCGGGCCACGAAATAACAGTTTCTTCCGGCCTCAGTTGGCTGCGAGAAGAGCCTGTATCTGCACCCTGTGCCGCATCAGATGACGCTCGACCATATCCATCGCCTGCAGAACCGTCATCGGCCCGGCGACAGGATGCCACGCCAGAGCAGCTTCAGGGTCAATCCCCTCGCCCTCACTGTTCAGCCATGCCAGAAACCCTTCCTGGCTGACGAGCCACCGCTTGCGCAGGTCTTCCAGCGTCTGATTTCCAGCAGGCAACAGCCGGCGCGACGGCGCCTTGACGCGAATGGGCGAGCCGAGAATAAACATCACCACCTTATAGAGCAACCGGTGTTTGAGGGTGCGCTTGCGCCCGGAATTCGTTTCTGCATTCATGATCTGCGCAAAAAACAACTCTTCGGAAATGATGAGGTGTTCGACAATTTCGAGTACGGACCATTTTTCAGGAGAGGGTTTTCGGGTCAGAAGTGCGGGAGGGGATTGCGAGAGTTCTTCGATCAGGGATGTCGCTTTTTCGTTCAGGTTCTGAAGCTTGTTATGCAGCATAGTTTTCCTCCCGGTTTGTCAGGCTATTCCGCCGCACGCTCTTAAAGCCAGTGAGAAATTCTGAAAAGAAGCAAAAATCCGGAGAGTTTGCTACGCATCCGACTGAATGCCAGATGGTGAGTACAATCTGGCCGAGGTATCCCGGCCACTCAGTACCGGGCAGATAAGCCGATTGATTCCCAAACCAACGTTTCGCGCACCAGCGGCTCTATCATGAAGAATACAGACACAACGGCTTGCCTCAGCTCAATTTTTCTTTTTGCGACGGGTCTCTTTTTTGGAGTCAGATGACGAGCGCCGGGCGCTTCGTTTTT